>JAKDNE010000354.1 GCA_030451965.1 Brachybacterium sp.
TACATGCAGTTCTCGGGCCCGAGCTACGAGACCCCCGCCGAGGTGCAGATGGCGAAGGTGATCGGTGCCGATCTGGTGGGCATGTCCACCGCTCTCGAGGCGATCGCGGCCCGCGAGGCCGGGATGGACCTGCTGGGCATCTCGCTGGTGACCAACCTCGCCGCGGGCATCAGCGGGGACGCGCTGAGCCACCAGGAGGTGCTCGAGGCCGGTCGCGAGGCAGGCCCGAGGATCTCCCGCCTGCTGGCCGAGACGGTCCGACGGCTCACCGACGGCGAGTCGGTGCCGAGCACCGCCGCGGGTGCCTCGGCATGAGCGTGGACGCCGCACTGCGCTCCGGCGCCGAGACCTGGATCCAGGACGACCCCGATCCGGCCACCCGGGCAGCGCTCGAGAGCCTGCTCGCACAGGCCGACGCCGGCAGCTCCGTGGCGCAGGAGGAGCTCGCCGACGCCTTCTCCGCCGACCTGCAGTTCGGCACCGCGGGCCTGCGCGGCGCGATGGCGCCCGGTCCGAACCGGATGAACCTCGCCGTGGTCTCCCGGGCCGCGCGCGGCCTGGCCGACCACCTGCGGGAGGATCTCGGCCTGGAGCGGCCGCGCGTGGTCATCGGCTACGACGCCCGGTACAACTCACAGGATTTCGCTCGACGCTCCGCGGAGATCATGACGGCGGCCGGATGCCGGGTCCAGCTGCTCGAGCGCTTCGGTCCCACTCCCCTGGTGGCCTTCGCGGTACGGCGCCTGGACGCGGACGCGGGCATCGTGGTGACCGCCTCCCACAACCCGCCGGCGGACAACGGCTACAAGGTCTACCTGGGAGGGCGCGCCGCCGGACCCGAGGGGCGCGGGGTGCAGATCGTGTCGCCGTCGGACGCACATATCGCGGCACGGATCGCGGCCGTCGGTCCGGTGCGCGACATCCCCGTCGCGGACTCCGGGGTGGAGCTGCTCGGGGAGCAGCTGCGCGAGGACTACCTCACGGCGATCTGCGCGCTGCCGGACCCGGAGGGTCCACGGGAAGTACGGATCGTGCACACGGCGATGCACGGCGTGGGCACCGAGACCGCTCTGGCCGCCTTCCATCGCACCGGGTTCGGCGAGGTGCACCCGGTCGCCAAGCAGGCCGACCCCGACCCCGATTTCCCCACCGTCGCCTTCCCGAACCCTGAGGAGCCCGGCGCGATCGATCTCGCTCTCGAGCTCGCCCGCACCCTCGAGGCCGACGTCGTGATCGCCAACGATCCAGACGCGGACCGCTGCGCGGCGGCGGTGCTCGATCCTCACCGGGGCGGCTGGCGGATGCTGACCGGTGACGAACTGGGCGTGCTGCTGGGAGATCATCTGGTGCGTCGACACGGCTACCGGGGAGTCCTGGCCCGCTCGATCGTCTCCAGTCGCTGGCTGGATGCGATCGCTCGCAGCGCCGGTCTGGAGGCCGCAGCCACGCTGACCGGGTTCAAGTGGATCACCCGTGCCCCGGGGATCGTCTTCGGGTACGAGGAGGCCATCGGCTACTGCGTGCTGCCGGAGGTGGTGCGCGACAAGGACGGTCTCTCCGCGGCACTGATCGTCGCCGAGATGGCGGCGCAGGCGAGAGCCGAGGGCACGACGCTGATCGGTCGGCTCGACGAGCTCGCCGAGGAGCACGGGCTGTACTCGACCGCGCAGCTGTCGATCCGGGTCGAGGATCTGGCGCTGATCGGCACGATGATGGAGCGGCTGCGGGCGGCGCCGCCCACGGCGCTGCTGGGCTCGCCGGTGCTCACGAACCAGGACCTCTCCCAAGGGTCGGTGGCGACCACCGGACTCCCGCCGACCGAGGGGGTGCTGCTGCGCAGCGAGGACGACACCCGGGTGGTGGTGCGTCCCTCAGGGACCGAGCCGAAGCTGAAGTGCTACCTCGAAGTCGTCACCGCCGTCCCCGCCGGTGCCTCCACCTCGGAGACCGGCGCCCTGCGGAATCGGGCCGATGAGCGGCTGGAGGCGCTGAAGGACGAGCTGCGTCAGGTGCTCGGCGCGGCCTGAGGCCCGCGGCGCCGCCATAGCGCGACGCCGCGTTCGCCGGTTCAGTACCCCGAGCCGGCGCCGCCCTCGAGGATCGCCCTCGACGAGGACAGCCCCAGTCGACTGGCACCCGCGGCGACCATCGCCTCGGCCGCCTCGCGGGTGCGGATCGCGCCGGAGGCCTTGACCCCCAGGCGGTCACCGACGGTCCTGCGCATCAGGGCGACCGCGTGCTCGCTCGCACCTCCGGCGGGGTGGAATCCGGTGGAGGTCTTCACGAAATCCGCACCGGCCCGCTCGGCCGCTTCGCAGACGGCGACGATCTGTTCGTCGGTGAGGGCCGCGGACTCGATGATCACCTTGAGCACCACGGACTTGGCCACGTCCCGCACCGCACGGATCTCGTGCTCGATCGCGCCGTACTCACCGGCGCGAGCCAGGCCCACGTTCAGGACCATGTCCACCTCGTCAGCGCCCTTGTCCACCGACTCGCGAGCTTCGAAGGCCTTGACCTCCGCGGAGTGCTGCCCCGAGGGGAAGCCGCAGACGGTCGCGACCTTCACGGTGGTCTTCACGGGGAGCATCGAGGGAGACAGGCAGACGGAGTAGGTGCCCAGTTCCTCGGCCTCGCGCAGCAGCGCGGTGACGTCGGCGGCGGTGGCCTCGGGCTTGAGCAGGGTGTGGTCGATGAGTGTTGCGAGCTGGTCGTTGTCGAGAGTGGTCATGGGGAGATCCTGGCAGACGCACCTGCCTCGGCGCATCCGCACCGGCCTCGATCGGGTCACGACTGCCGCCACCCCCACATCCCGGGCACGGCGGACCCACCATCGTGCTGCTGTGGCTCCCGGCCATCGCGATCGTCGTCGGCGACTATGGTCTGCTGAACTCGTTCTGAGACCCCCGGCGTCACCACCTGTACGTGCCCCCTCACCGCCCGCTCCACCGGCGGGAGGCGGTACGAGCACGATTCGCTCGCCCACCTCTCGCCGACCCCATCGATCCGCCCCGACCCGGAAGGACCCAC
>JAKDNE010000355.1 GCA_030451965.1 Brachybacterium sp.
AGGGGGGGGTACCGTATGGCCCCCCCCCGCTGCCCCCCCCCCCCCCCCACCCCCACCCCCCGGGGGGCGCCCCCCCCGGGGGGGGCCCCCCCCCGTCCGCTCACGCTGTCGCGGGACATGCCTGAGATCAGGAGTGGTTGCGCTTCTCCTTGATGCGGGCCTTCTTGCCCGTGAGGTTGCGCAGGTAGTACAGCTTCGCGCGGCGCACGTCACCGCGGGTGACGACCTCGATCTTGTCGACGGTCGGGGCATGCACGGGGAACACGCGCTCGACGCCGACGCCGAAGGAGATCTTGCGGACGCGGAAGGTCTCGCCCACGCCGTGGCCCTGACGACCGATGACGTAGCCCTGGAAGATCTGAATACGAGAGCGGTTGCCCTCGATGACCTTCACGTGCACCTTGACGTTGTCGCCGGCGCGGAAAGCGGGGACGTTCTCGCGCAGGGACGCCTTGTCGAGCTCATCGAGCTTCTGCATGTTCTCTCTCCAGCCCTCCGCCTCAGGTCGGACGGCATCGTTCGCGGGACTCCCCGACGGGGGTGTCCATCTGGAACCGTCGATCCGGCGAGGAGCATGCTCCCCGTACCGGTGTGCTGGGCCTCTGGCGGCGACTCCCATCGCCACGGACCTGCCCGACCGCTTGCTGCGCCCTCCCCTGAGGCAGAGGGGCGCGCGGTGCGCACGAGGGGTCATTCTGCCAGCGCCATGCGGGCGCGGCAAGCCCGACGGGCGTGGGCCGTGCCGGCCATCACGGTCGCAGGGGTGTCGGGTGCATCACGGACCGGCTCGCCATGAGGGCTCAGGAGCCGGTCGGCTCCCCGTCGGCCGGTGCCAGCAGGTCTGGCCGACGCTCACGGGTGCGGGCGACGGACTGCTCCTGGCGCCAGGCCGCGATCCTGCCGTGATCCCCGGACAGCAGGATCGGCGGCGCCTCACGCAGCACGCCGGCAGGATCGGTCCAGCGGGCCGGACGCGTGAAGAGCGGATATTCGAGCAGCCCCTCCGAATGGGACTCCTCGACCAGCGACTCGGCATTGCCGACCACACCCGGCACCAGGCGCACCACGGCCTCGGTGATCGCGAGCACCGCGACCTCGCCACCGTTGAGGACGTAGTCGCCGAGAGACGCCAGGGCCACCTCGCAGCCGATGTCGGCCAGGTGCTGGTACACGCGCTCGTCGATGCCTTCGTAGCGTCCGCAGGCGAACACCAGCCACTCGCACTGGGACCATTCCTGCGCCGTGCTCTGCGCGAAGGGTGCACCCGCCGGGTTCGGGAAGATGATCAGCGGTTCGACGTCGCCGCCCAGCCTCGCCTGCCCGGCCTCGCGCACCCCGGAGAAGGCGGCCGCCCACGGTTCGGGCTTCATCACCATGCCGGCGCCGCCGCCGAGCGGGGTGTCGTCGACCGTGCGGTGGCGATCATGGGTCCACTGCCGCAGATCGTGCACGTGCAGGTCCACGAGACCCTCGCGACGGGCCTTGCCGATCAGCGAGAGCTCCAGCGGGGTGAGGTACTCGGGGAAGATCGTGATGACGTCGATGCGCATGGTGGCCCTCAGCGCTCTGTGCGTGCGGGTGCGGAGGTCTCCGGTTCCGGGCCCTGCTCGTCCTCGGGCAGGGCGTCGAACAGCCCGCCGGGCGGATCGGCGATCACCACACCGTCCTCGAGATCCACCTCGGGCACGAGCTGCTCGACCAGGGGCAGCTGCACACGGCGACGGTCGGTCGTGCGCACGATCAGCAGGTCCTGCGCGGGGTAGTGATCGATCCCGACCACTGTGCCGAGATCGCGACCGTCCACGTGCTGGACGCGCAGGCCCTTCAGCTGCGAGGGGTACCAGGCATCAGGGTCCTCGTCGGCCTCCTGCTGGGCATCGACCCCGACCTGCAGGTCGATGCCGCGCAGGGACTCGGCGTCGTTGCGGTCGGCGACCTCCTCGAAGCGCACGTACCAGCGCTCCTGCTGCGACCGGGTGCTCGCGACGGTCAGGGTGCGGGGACGTCCCGCGGCCTCGATCGTGAAGGCGGTGCCGGGCTGCAGGCGCTCCTCGGGCTGGTCGGTGCGCAGGATCAGCGCGAGCTCTCCACGCAGCCCGTGGGCCTTGCCGATGGTCGCGACGATGACGTCGAGCGTGCTCATGAGCGTCCTCCATGGTTCGTGCCGTGCTGGTCCTCGGCGCTGGCGCCGACGACGGCATCGTTGTCGATCTCCCCGGCGCCCGGGGAGGAGTGGCCGGCCGCCTGGCAGGCGGTGCCGAGCTCGGCCAATGGTCCGTCCAGCCCCTCGGACCAGGTATCGCCGTTCAGCGCGTCCTCGAACGGGGCACGCACCTGCTCGAGCGCGGTGCGCACCGCAGCGTCGTCCACTGCGGCGATCTCCGCTGCGAGCAGATCGGCGGTGTCCCGCACGTCCTGCTCCCGGTCGGCGGAGACGGCCCGAGGGTGCAGGCCGACGAGCTTGAACATGTTGGACGTCAGCACATTGGCGTTGGCGAAGTGGGTGAGGGTCCCGGGCGTATCGAAGACATCAGCGCAGACGAGAGCGGCGGGCTTGGTGCCGTCCTCCCCCGGTGCCACGGCCCAGCGCGCCGCTGCCGAGACCTCCTGGCAGCTGCCGGCCAGACCCTCCCAGGCGCTGCGGAACGCGTCCCGATCCGCGTCGGCTCCGCGCGCGGGCTCGGTGCGGAACCAGTCCGACAGCACCGCCGCGGCGTCCTGCGCCGAGGCGGGCGCGGTCTCGAAGGCGGTGTCGATGGCGTCACCGGTCAGGGCGTAGAAGTCCGGATCGGAGGGACCGACCTCGGGGAGGGACGCGGCATGCGCCAGAACCGTCCGGGACAGGGGGTCGACGTACTCGGGATCACCCCAGAACACGGTGCAGGCCCCGCTGAGGGCCTCCTCGTCCGCGGTCTCCTGCATGGTCGGGGAATTCGTCGCGGCGTCCGACGGGGACGGATCAGCCCCTCGCCCAGCAGCGGTGCATCCGCCCAGCAGCACGACCGCACCCAGCAGCCCGATGC
>JAKDNE010000356.1 GCA_030451965.1 Brachybacterium sp.
CTGCTGCTGGAGCTGCTGCTGACCGACACCACCCTGCCGCGCTCGATCGCCTTCCAGCTGGAGCGGCTGGGCCTGGCGCTGGACCGGTTGCCGGACGTGGCGCCCTCCCCGGAGCTGCGCGCCCCCCTTTCCGCGCTGCGCTCCCGCATCGGCGGCTGGGAGGCGCGGGAGCTGCTCCGCCCGCTGGGCGGGGAGGCGGCCGATGGTGCACCGACCGCGCTCCTGGAGGAGGTCGACGCCGCGATGGATACCCTGCGGGAGCTCGCCACGGCCCTCGAGAACCGCTTCTTCCACCCCTCGGAATCCACCTCGAGATGGGGGATCGACGATGTCTGAGAACACTCACGACGCCACCGCCGCCGAGACGAACCGTGCGGGCTCCCCGCGCCGACGTCCGCTGCTGCCGCTGCGGGAGGAGGAGACCGCGGTCGAGCCGCTCCACTACCGCGTCCACCACCTCACCTCGTACCACTATGCGAAACCGGTCTCCCGCAACTACGGCCGCGCGCACATCGAACCGCGGGCCACGCCCCACCAGCGGGTCCTTTCGCACGAGGTGGCCGTCGACCCGACCCCCGCCCGGCTCACCGCGCACACCGACTTCTACGGGAACTCCTCGACCTATCTGCTGGTCGACTCCCCGCACACGCGGCTCGACGTCCACTCCCATGCCCGGGTCACGGTCGCCGAGCGCCGCTACCCGATCGAGCCCATGTCCCGCCCCTGGGAGCAGTGCCTGCCCGAGCACTGGGGGGCACTGCTGCCTGAGGCGAGCCTGGATTTCGTCCATCCCTCGCCGCGGATCCCCACCGGCACCGCGGCCCGCGAGATCTCCGCGGAGGTGTTCACCCCCGGGCGGGCGATCGGCGAATGCCTGGCCGACCTCACCGCCCTGATCCACACCGACTTCACCTACGATTCCGCGGCGACCACCGTCTCCTCGACCCTCGAGGAGGTGCTCGCCGCCCGGCACGGGGTCTGCCAGGACTTCTCGCACGTGGGTGTCGCCGCAGTGCGCGCCGCCGGACTCGCGGCGCGGTACGTCTCCGGCTACCTGCGCACCGCCCCGTCGGCCGAGGGCGCCCTGGGCACCGCCCCGGTCGGGGAGATGATCGGCTCGGCCGCCTCCCACGCCTGGCTGAGCGTGCTGGTCCCGGGCACCGGCTGGGTGGACATCGACCCCACCAACCGCACCTTCGTGGACCAGCGCTTCGTGACCACCGCGTGGGGGCGGGACTACGCGGACGTGCCCCCGCTGAAGGGGATCGTCGTCGGACCGCCGGGGGCGACCAGCACCCTGGACGTCTCCGTCGAGGTGGTGCCCGAGCCGCCCGCCGGCAGCAGCCCGGAGTAGGCGCGGCGCCGGTCCCCTCCGGCGCCGCCCTCCCGCACCGCCCGGCCACGTCGTCCAGCTCACAGTGGCCGGGGCCGCGTCGAATTTCGCGTATAGAGTGGTGCGGAAATCAGTATGGAGCGAAGCGCGGCGCGTGGACCGCAGCCGCCCCGCACCGCATCCGACCCGGCGCGACGCGCCACGAGACCGAGGTGAGATGTCCTTCTCCCAGCAGCCCTTCCGTCTGGCCGTGATCGGCTCCGGCCCCGCCGGCGTGTACGCCGCCGAGACCCTGCTGAAGAACAAGCAGGTGAAGAACGGGGAGCTCGAGGTCTCCATCGATCTGTTCGACCGCTTCCCGGCACCCTTCGGCCTGATCCGCTACGGCGTCGCCCCCGACCATCCGCGGATCAAGGGGATCATCACCGCGCTGCATCGCATCCTGGACCGCGGTGACATCCGCTTCCTCGGCGATGTCGAGTTCGGCACCGACCTCACCATCGAGGACCTGCGCCGCCACTACGACGCGGTCGTCTTCGCCACCGGTGCGGTCAAGGACACCGACCTCGACGTCCCCGGCATCGAACTTGCAGGCTCCCACGGAGCCGCCGACTTCGTGGCCTGGTACGACGGGAATCCGGACTACCCCCGCACCTGGGAGCTGGACGCCGAGAAGGTCGCGGTGATCGGCAACGGCAACGTGGCGCTCGACGTGGCACGAGTGCTGTCCAAGAGCGCCGACGAGCTGCTGCGCACCGAGATCCCCGCCAACGTGCACGAGGGTCTGCAGGCCGCCGCGACCACCGACGTGCACATCTTCGGTCGCCGCGGCCCCGCCCAGACCAAGTTCTCGCCGCTGGAGGCCCGCGAGCTCGCCCACCCCAAGGGGCTGCAGGTCGTGATGGACCCGCGCGATCTGGAGCAGATCACCGAGGCCGAGTGGGAGGCCATCAAGGCCGACAAGCGCACCGACCAGGTCGTGAAGATCTTCACGGGCTGGCTCGAAGAACAGCAGCGCCGCGAGGCCGCCGGCGAGGAGCCGACGGACCGCGAGGGCAATCCCGTGCGCCGCCGTCTCCACATGCACTTCTGGCACCGTCCCGTCGAGGTGCTCGACGAGGACGGAAGGGTCGCCGGGATGCGTTTCGAGCGGACCCGCCTGGACGCCGAGGGCAACGTCGAGGGCACCGGCGAGATGGTCGATTACGACCTCGGCGCCGTCTACCGCGCCGTCGGCTACCACGGCTCGGAGCTGCCGGGCATCCCCTACGACGCGCGTCGCGGCGTGATCACCAATGCGGCCGGCCGCGTCACCGGGGCCGACGGCACCGTGATCCCCGGCGTCTACGCCAACGGCTGGATCAAGCGCGGCCCCGTGGGCCTGATCGGTGCGACCAAGTCCGACGCCCTCGAGACCATCGCCAGCCTTCTCGAGGACATCGAATCCGGTGCCCTGGCCCCCGCTCCCGAGAGGGAGGACGAGGCGATCCTGCATCTGCTCGAGGAGCGCGGCGTCCAGTACACGACCTGGGCCGGCTGGACGGCACTGGACGAGCACGAGAAGAGCCTCGGCGCCTCCGCGATGGACGCCGACGGCGAGCCCCGCACCCGCATCAAGGTCGTCGAGCGCGAGGAGATGGTGCGCGTCTCCCGCGACGCGGTGAACCAGCCCTCCCACGCCTGATCCGC
>JAKDNE010000357.1 GCA_030451965.1 Brachybacterium sp.
CTCCCGCATCGACCTCGATGACGCTGCAGCCGCTGATCTTGACCCCGTGGGCGAGGGCGTCGCGGACCCCGTGCGCGCCGGGGAAGGAGGGCAGCAGCGCGGGATGGGTGTTGACGATGCGGCCGCCGAAGACCTCCAGCAGCGGGGGGCCGACGAGCTTCATGAAGCCGGCGAGCACCACCAGCTGCGGATGATGGGCCGCCACCGCATCGGCGAGCGCCGTGTCCCACGCGGACCGGTCGGGATGATCCGCCAGGCGCACGATCTGCGTGGGGATGCCTGCGGCCTGCGCGTGCTCGAGGCCGGCGGCGTCGCGGTCGGCGATCACGGCCACCACCGCGTAGGGGCAGTCCTCGGCGCGGGCCGCGGTGAGGAGGGCTGCGAGGTTCGAGCCGGTGCCGGAGATGAGGACGACGACAGGGAGACGGGTCACCGCCCCAGCGTAGTCGGCGCCTGTCCGGGCCGTCGCCGCCCGACCACCGCGGCGGTCCTGGCCGGGGGCCACCGGAGCTGCGGAGCCGCGGCGAGGTGCGGGGCGGGGCGATGCGGAGAGCTGATGTCCGCCCGAGCCCGTTCGAGCGGGCACAATGGACTCGATGAACAGCGACTCCCCCTCCGGCCCGTCCTCGGACCGGGCAGCCACCCGGTCCCGACGCCTGACGGGCTTCTTGACGTTGGCGATGCTGGCCTCCTGGCTGCTGATGCTCTCGCCGCTGCCCTACTCGTTGCTCTCCGGGCTCACCGGGCTCGCCGCTCTGGTGCTGCTGGTCCTGCTGATCGTGCGGGCGGTCCGGGAGCGCCGCTTCGCGATGGCGGCGTTCGGCACCCTGCTCGGAGTGCCGGCCATGCTGCTGATCATCTCCGTCTCAGCCGTCAGCATCGCGTTCTACGGCCCGATGTCCGAGCTCGAGCAGTGCCGCTCCACGGCCCTCACCGAACAGGCGCGCGTCGAATGCGATTCGTCGGCGCAGGACTCGATGGTCGCCCTGTTCAGCGGTCTGTTCGGCGGCTGAACCAGGTCTTCCGCCGAGCGCCTCCCGGGGACGGCGCCTGCTGGGCGGGGTCCTCGTCATGCACGGACGTCGAAGTGGGCAGTGCCCAGGCATCGGCCTCGAGGTCGTCGGGGCCCGCGCCCGTGCCGGACTCCTCCGTCCTTCCGAGCTCCGCCCCCGCGGGCTCTTCGCCCGACGGCTCCGGCTCGACGGCGCTGTGGGCGGAGCTCTCGACCGCGCTGCCGGATCTGTCCGCAGGCACCGCGCGCTGGACAGGGGAGTTCCGTCGTGCGAAGCGTTCCAGCAGCGCGCTGCGCTCGGCGTCCGCGTCGCGCGGGCCGTCCTCGGCGCCGTCGCTGCGCTTCTCCGCACCGTCCCGTTCGCTGCGCTCCGCCGCCTCGACCCGTGCGCGCAGCGAGCCGAGAGTGCTGCGGGACCACGGGATCAGCGGGGTCACGAGCACCCCGAGCACCAGGGCGGTGCTCACCACGACGACACCGATCAGCGGGAGCGCCAGCGTGCTCATCTGCGGCCCCAGGTGCACCAGGCGTCCGTCGCCGATCCCGCCGGTGGACAGGCCCGCCAGCAGCAGGCCGGCGACGATCACGGCGACGGGGTAGGCCACCCAGGCGGTGATCCTCTCGCGCCGCTCGAGGTGGGCCACGTCCCGCACCAGTCGCACCGCGCCCAGCGCCACCGGGATCGCGGGCAGGATCATCAGCAGCCAGATCGCGACCGGGAAGTCCCCGGGCCCGGGGAGGGCACCCAGCATCGGCAGGGCCGGGAGCACCCCGGTCTCGGCGCCGTCCAGCGAGATGCCGGTGGAGGTCCCCACCCCGACGGTGCCTCCGAGCAGCACGGTCAGCGCCCACACCGCCACCAGCGGCAGCAGGGCCAGCTGGACCAGGGTGAGCACGAGTCCGCCGACGATGCCCGGGGCCAGCCCCTCGAACAGCGCCGACTGCGCGGGCACGGAGAGCAGCAGCATCACCACCACGAGCGCCATGCCAAGCCCGAACAGGCCGGTCACGGCCATCAGCACGGCCCGCGCCACGTCCCCGAAGGGGGCAGGGAGCAGTGCGAGCACCCGCACCCCGGGCACGGCGTCCGTCGGCTCCCGCCGCAGCGACCACAGCATGCCGACAAGGCCGCCGACCACCGCGATCATCACCCCGGAGACCACCGCCGAAGAGATCATGGGCGAGGTGTCCGTGCTGCGTCCGATCCCGGCCAGCACCGCCAGCCCGATCGCGTAGACCAGCGCGTACATCCCCAGTGCGGAGCCCGCGTCGCGCAGTGCGCCGGTGCGCAGCACGCCGTCGTCCCGCACGGGTCGCAGCGCGCGGCCCACCCGCCGCATCGAGAGCGCGGAGAGCAGCAGCAGCAGGATCAGCAGGCCGAAGGGGGTCAGGGTCACGGGTCCGTCGATCACGCCGGTGCTCACCATGACACCACCGCCGTGGCCGAGCACGAGGATGCTCAGTCCGATGAGGATCGCATCCAGCGCCGTCGCGCTCGAGGCGGTGCCGGCGACCTGCGCGGCGAGCGCGGGCACGACCACCACGGCGAGTGCGATGCCGAGGGAGGACAGCGCCCCGAGCACGCCCCGGACGAGGGGCGTCGCGATGCTGTCGACTGTGCTGCTCACGCGCTTGCTCCTAGGGGAAGGGTCTCGGTGGGGCGCGGGACCGGGGCGGCTGCACGTCCCGGCGGAGGGGTCGCCGGTCCATGGTCGCACCTTCGCTCAGCACTCCTGCGCATCTGGGGCCGGGACACGGGTCACGGTCCCGGCCCCTGCAGGTGCCGCATAATGGCACGGATGTCTGCCTCCTTCCTGCCCTCCGACGCCGCCGACGAGCCGCCGGTGGTCCTGCACGTCCGCACCCAGCGCATCGAGGAGTTCGTGGACCTGCTCGCGCACGTGCCCGCCGCGGTCAGCGGCGCGTGGCTGCGTCACGGGCAGGGGATGGTGGCGCTCGGCACGGCCTGGTCGGTGCAGGCGGCCGGACCGCACCGCTTCGCGGCC
>JAKDNE010000358.1 GCA_030451965.1 Brachybacterium sp.
TCGGGGGCGAGCGAGCCGTCCGGGGCGATGTGCTCGAAGATCTGCTCCACCAGCTCGACCACGTGCGGGTCCTCGACGGTGTAGTAGCTGCGCCGTCCCTCGCGGGTCGCGGAGACGATGCCCGTGAGGCGGAGCTTGCGCAGGTGCTGGCTGGTGGTGGGCAGGCTGAGTCCTACCTGTTCGGCGAGCTCTCCCACGTCGAAGCGCCCTGAGCTCATCAGCCACACCAGCTGCAGTCGCGCGGGGCTGGCGAGCATCGAGAAGGTGTCCGCCGCGGCGGCGAGCTGCGGCTCGGTGGGCGACGAAGCGGGAGGAACGGTCATGGGGCCATCATCTCCTACATTTCGTCACTCACGCAATCGACGAAGTATCGATGTGGCGTCTTGAGCGCGCAGTACCAGGTACCTCGGGGTCGGGCGGCTCTATGCTGTGAGGCCCGTGACACCGTCGTCCGGAAAGGACTCGCATGTACAACCTCGCCGTGGTGCTGGAAGACAGCGCCCGCACCGTCCCCGATCGGCCCGCCCTCGTGCTGGGTGGAACATCCCTGACATACGCACAGGTCGACGCCGCCGCCAATCGCGTCGCGCACCTGCTCGTCTCCCGCGGTGTGGAGCCCGGGGACCGGGTCGCGCTGAGCTGCCCGAACCTGCCGCAGTTCCCGATCGTCTACTTCGGGATCCTCAAGACCGGGGCGGTGGTGGTGCCGCTGAACGTGCTGAACAAGTCCCGTGAGGTGACCTACTACCTCGATGACGCCGAGGCCTCCGTCGTCCTGGCCTTCGAGGGCAGCGAGGAGCTCCCCATCGGCCGGTTCGTCGTCGAGGGGGCGCGGGCCGCCGCCCGCCCCCCGCAGGTCGTGCTCCTGACCGCCGACCCGCAGACCGAGAGCCCCTACGAGGGTGTTCCCACCCTCGCCCAGGCCGTCGCGGATCTCCCCGACCGCTTCGAGACGGTGCAGCGCCGGGAGACCGACACCGCCGTGGTGCTCTACACCTCCGGCACGACCGGGCATCCCAAGGGCGCCGAGCTCAGCCACTCCAACCAGCTGATGAACGCCCTGACCTGCAACCGCCTGTTCGGCTCCCGCCCGGGAGAGGACGTGCACCTGGTCGCCCTGCCGCTGTTCCACACCTTCGGGGCCACGGTGAACCTCAACTCCGGCTTCTCGATGGGGGCCACGCTGGTGCTGCTGCCGCGCTTCGAGCCCCGCCAGGCGCTGGATGCGCTGCTCGCCCATCGGGTGACCGTCTTCGCGGGAGTCCCCACCATGTGGTGGGCCCTGCTCCGACTGCTCTCCGACGGTGAGGCCGAGGCAGGGGATCTCACCGACCACCTGCGACTCGGCGTCTCCGGCGGCTCGGCGCTGCCGGTGGAGATCCTGCGCGGCGTCCAGGACAAGCTCGGCATCTCGATCATGGAGGGCTACGGCCTCTCCGAGACCTCGCCGGTGGCCAGCTTCTCCCTCGCCGAGCGGCCGCGCCCGGGGTCCATCGGGCTGCCGGTCTGGGGAGTGGAGATGGACCTCATCGACCCTGCCGACCCGGACTGGGCCCGCGTCAGCGAGACTGACGCGATCGGCGAGATCGTGGTGCGCGGGCACAACATCATGACGGGCTATCTTCGTCGCCCCGAGGAGACCGCCACCGTGATCCGGGACGGCTGGTTCCGCACCGGGGACCTGGGGCGGCGCGACGAGGAAGGCTTCTACTTCGTCGTGGACCGGTCCAAGGACATGATCGTGCGCGGCGGCTACAACGTGTATCCGCGGGAGGTGGAGGAGGTGCTGCTCACCCATGAGCAGGTCTCCCTCGTCGCCGTGATCGGAGTGCCGCATGAGCGCCTCGGCGAGGAGATCAAGGCCCACGTGATCCTCGAGCAGGGCGCCACGGTCACTCCCGAACAGCTGCGGGACTGGGCCAAGGAGCAGATGGCGGACTTCAAGTATCCGCGGGAGATCGTCATCGACGAGGAGCTGCCGATGACCTCCACCGGCAAGATCCTCAAGCGCGAGCTTCGCTGATGAGCTGATGACAGGACCCCGGCAGACCGTCCCATGAGGGGGGGTCTGCCGGGGTCCTGTCGCTCTCGGGTCGGTCCGCTCAGCGGCCGCGACCGGAGGAGAAGGCTGCGAGCCCGCCGGAGCCGCGCTCCCCGCTCGAGGTGGAGTAGGTGGTGGAGGACCCGCCCTGACGGCCGCCGGAGCGACCCTGGCCGGAGCGTCCGCGACCGCCGGAGCGGGACCCGCTGCCCGCGCCGACCTGCTCGCGCCGACCGCCGCGGGAGCCCTGGGACTCGCCGCCGCGACCCGCGCCGCGCGAGGAGCCACCGGAACCGCCGTCGCCACGCCCCTGGCCGGACGGACGCCCCCCACGGCCGCCGCGGCCGCGACCGCCGCCGCGCTCGCCGTTCAGGCGCGCCTGGTCCACAGGCGGCTCGGGCTGGCGCGGCTCATGGGTCTCGACCCGCTCACCGGGGGCGAGATCGGCGAGCACGGGGCTCGAGGACGTCACCGACGCATGGTGCGTGGGCCGGATCCCCGCCTTGCGCATCAGATCGCTGACGTCGCGCTTCTGCTCCGGGGTCTGCACGGTGATCACGGTGCCGGACTCGCCGGCGCGGGCGGTGCGGCCCGAGCGGTGCAGGTACGCCTTGTGCTCGACGGGCGGATCGGCGTGGACCACCAGGGCCACCTCGTCCACATGGATGCCGCGGGCGGCGATGTCGGTGCAGACCATCGTCGTCGCGGTGCCGGAGCCGAAGGCCTCGAGGTTCCGGGTGCGGGCATTCTGGGAGAGGTTGCCGTGCAGGTCCACCGCATCCACGCCGCGGGCGGAGAGCTTGCGGGCCAGGTTCTTCGCGCCGTACTTGGTGCGGGTGAACATGATGGTGCGGCCGGGGGCGGCGGCGAGATCGCGCAGCACATCGAATCGAGTACCGGTGTCCACTTCCAGCACGTGGTGCTCCATGGTGCCGACGGGGCTGGAGGCCGGGTCCGCCGAGTGGGTGACCGGTT
>JAKDNE010000359.1 GCA_030451965.1 Brachybacterium sp.
GCGCGCCCGCGGGGGGGGGGGGGCTGCGGGCTGGCGCGCGGGGCCCGCCGGCCCGGCCGCCGCCCTCGCGGCGGACGGGCCCGACGGCGTCACATCGTGTTCACGATGAGACCGATGTGGGTGTAGAAGTTCATCGCGCCGAACAGGACGAAGACGAGCCCGGTTACGAGCCAGAGCACGCCGACGACCTGGGCGATGGCCGGGACCTGGGTCGAGGTGTCCTCGCCCGCGCTCGAGGGGAGGCTCACCAAGGAGCGGATCGCCAGTGGGGCGAGGACGGCACCGACGCCGACCAGCCCGAACAGCAGCGACATGAAGATCGCCTCCACGATGGGCCACTCAGCGAACGCACCGGAGATCGGCTCCTGCGGGGGTGCGGCGAACAGCTGGTACACGATGCCGGCGAACATGATGGCCAGCAAAGCCAGTCCGAGGCCCGCGATGAAGATGCTGAGGGGCCGCGCTGCCCGAGACACCTCGGACACCGGTGACGGAGACTCGAGGATCCGATCGCCGCGCTTCCACAGGAACAGTGCCAAGGCCACCAGCAGCACGCCGAAGCCGAGGCTGGTCTCTCCGAAGATGACGTTGTCGAAGGCGAACCCGCCCGCGGCCAGGGGCCAGGTGAGGCTCATGTGCAGGCCGCTCAGCGTGAGGATGGAGCCGAGCGCGCCGAATGTCAGCGCCCACCCATCGGTGCTGACGGGATCCTCGGTGCGATGGCGCAGCAGATCCCGCACGAACAGGACCAGGGTGACCAGTCCGGCGCCGGCGGCGAGCGACATGATCGTGTTGTACGTCGGCATCGTCGTCCAGTCGATCATCCCGGGCGACGATTCCCCCATGAAGAAGTCCTTCACTGCTACCTCCTGCGGGGCCCGCACGGCCCCGAACAGATGAACATTCATGCTCAGCATGCGTGGTGCCACCTTATCCAGGCGGATCGCGCCGGGGTGGGGAGTCGGTGTCCACGTCGTGACCCGGCTGGCTGTTCATGCAGAGTGCTGTATATACTTCCGTCATGTCTTCATCGCATGGCTCCGGCGCTCCTGCTCCGCACTCGTCCCCCGCGCGCCGCCCCCGCGTCGCCGTCGTCGGCGCCTCCGGCTATGCCGGGGGGGAGACGCTGCGGCTGCTCGCCGGGCATCCGGGTGTCGAGGTCGCGACAGTGGCCGCGCATTCGAGCGCCGGCGCACTGCTCTCCCAGGTCGCGCCGCATATCGATCTCGGTCATGACCCGGTGCTGGCCGAGACGAGCGTGGACACGCTGCGCGGCCACGACGTGGTCGTGCTCGCACTGCCCCATGGCCAGTCCGGGCAGATCGCCGCCGCGCTGCGCGTCGAGGACCCGGACGTGCTGGTGCTCGACCTCGGGGCGGATCACCGTCTGGAGAGCGCCGAGGACTGGAACGACTACTACGGCAGCGAGCACTCCGGCACCTGGACCTACGGCATGCCCGAGCTGCTGCTGGCCGAGGGCACACGCCAGCGTGACCACCTGGTCGCCGCGCGCGAGATCGCGGTGCCCGGCTGCAATGCCACCGCCGTCTCCCTCGCGCTCGCGCCTCTGCTGCGCGCCGGGCTCCTGGACCCCGCCCAGCTCGGCGCCGTCCTCCCGGTCGGCTACTCCGGGGCCGGTCGCGCCGCCAAGCAGCACCTGATGTTCAGCGAGGCCCACGGCAGCGCCTCCCCGTACGCCGTGGGCGGCAGCCATCGCCACGTCCCCGAGGTGCTGCAGAATCTGCGTCGCGCCACGGGGAAGGACGACCAGCGACTCGCCTTCACCCCCGTGCTGGTGCCGATGAGCAGAGGCATCCTCGCCGTGTGCACGGCGCCGGTGGCCGAAGGCACCTCCACCGCCGATCTCCTCGCGGCACTGCAGGCCGACTACGCGGACGAACACTTCGTGACCGTGCTGCCCGAGGGCGTCTTCCCCTCCACCGGTGAGGTCGCCGGCGCGAACACGCTCCGGATCGGTGCCGTGGTGGACCGCCGCAGTGGTCAGGCCACGGTGATCTCGGCCCTGGACAACCTGGTCAAGGGCACCGCCGGCGCGGCGATCCAGTCCCTGAACCTGGCACTCGGCCTGTCCGAGACCACGGGGCTGACCCGCACCGCACTGGCCCCCTGAGGCTCTCGGCAGAGCCGTCCGGACACGCCCGGTACGTCTCGCCCTGCCTCCTCCCCCGATTTCATATCTTCCAGGAGCACCCGTGTCGATCACCCGCCCCCGCGGCTTCCGCGCCGTCGGCCTCTCTGCCGGCATCAAATCCACCCCCGGTGCGGACCTCGCCCTCATCGTCAACGACGGCCCCCGCGAGACCGCGGCCGCGGTCTTCACCGCCAACCGCGTCCAGGCAGCACCCGTGCTCTGGTCCCGCCAGGCCGTCGCCGACGGCCGCGCCCGCACCGTGGTGCTGAACTCCGGCGGCGCCAATGCGTGCACCGGCCCCGAGGGCTTCGCCGACACCCATCGCACCGCCGAGCACCTCGCGACGCAGCTCGAGATCTCCGCCCAGGACGTGCTGGTCTGCTCGACCGGGCTGATCGGGGAGCGGCTGCCGATGGAGCCGCTGCTGGCCGGCATCACCGCCGCGACCGGGCAGCTGGGCGCCGGGGAGCAGACCGACGAGTCTGTCGCGCGGGCGATCATGACCACCGACACCGTCCCCAAGACCGCTGAGGCCACCTCCGCCTCCGGCGTCGTCGTGGGCGGGATCGCGAAGGGTGCGGGCATGCTCGCCCCCCAGCTCGCGACCATGCTCGTGGTGCTCACCACCGATGCGGACGTCGACGCCGTCACCGCCGACGCCGCGCTGCGAGCGGCCACCGCCACCACCTTCGACCGGGTCGACTCCGATGCCTGCATGTCCACTAATGACACCGTGATCCTGCTGGCCTCGGGTGCCAGCGGCATCAGCACCTCGCTCGAGGAGCTCACCGAGGCCGTGCGGACCGTCAGCGCGGACCTGGCCCGTCAGCTGGTCGCCGACGCGGAGGGCGCCGCCCACCACGT
>JAKDNE010000360.1 GCA_030451965.1 Brachybacterium sp.
CGGGCCGCGACAGCGGCGGTGAGCGTGTCGACGACGTCGGCCAGGGCCTGCTCGCCGCCCACGTTGCCGGGGAACACCACGTACGGCATGCCCATGACCTCGGGGGGAGCTTCCTGGGCGGAGAACAGCGAGACCTGTCCGGGCCAGAACTGTCCCTCCACCCGGGCGCGGCGGATGCCGAGGCCGGAGGCCGCGACCTCGTGGGAGGTGATGCCGCCCTTGGCGACGACCCAGGCGGGCTTCACGCCGCGGACGCGTTGGACCACCTCGACCACGGCGTCGGAGACGCTGCGGGCGATGGCCAGGGACTCGGCGGGATCCTCGGTGCGCACAAGATCTCGGCTGGTAAAGATCACGCAGTCGTCGACCTGGAGGGATTCGCGGGCACGCTCGGCGACCTCGGCGAGGTGCTGTGCGCGGCGGTCATCGAGCAGCGAGGGCACATTCAGCTCGATCTCGACGAGGGTGCCGCGGTCCTGGACGGCTCGCAGCTGGGTGGTGGTCAGGCCCACGTGGGAGCCGACGACGACGAGGCCGTGGTCCAGGCGCCCGTCGGGGATGGTGATGGAGCCGGGGTCGACCACCTCGGCGCCGTGCTGCCCGGCCAGCGGCCGCACGAAGGAGGGGCCGCAGCGGGTGACGAAGGTGCGTCCCTCGGCCTCGAGCCGGCCGACTGCCTCGACGACGATCTCCATGTCGGAGTACTCGGTGGCGTTGACGACCACCCAGCGGCGGTCGCGGGCTCCGGCCAGGATCTCCTGCACCCGGTCCGCGCCACCGGTGCGGATGTCCTCGAGCCCGAGGCTGAGCACATCGGCCGCGCGGACGGCCCCACCGGAGCGCTCCTCGAGGAACTCGCGCAGGTCGGAGTGGGTAAAGCCGAAGGTGGCGTCGGCCGCGAAGTCAGTGTCCTCGACCCGTCGGGGCTCGCCGCCGACGACCGCAAAGTGGACGTCGCCCTCGGTGAACCGGCCGGCCTCGAGCATCGCCGGGACGAAGAGGAATGCATCGACCGAGACGTCGTGGGCGGCGAGCTCGTCGGCGATCGCCGTCGGTTCGGCGATGACGTGGCCCCGCAGGGTGGAATCGGAGCGGGAGACGACGTGCAGACCCTGCCGTGCGGTGTCGGAGGCGAGCACTCCGGCGAGGATGCGACGGTTCATGGCCACTGCCTCCGCCTCGTCCAGGGCCCGGGTGTTGGTCAGCACGAAGCAGGCGGAGCCGGGGTCGGCGAGCATCGCGACCGGGATCGCCGGGTCCTGGTCGAAGGCGACGTCGATGCCGGCCACGCACTGGGATCCGGTGGGGTCGTCATCGAGGACGAGCAGGCGGCGGGGGTCGGGGACGGTCATGGTGGCCTTCTTCCGGGGCAGGAGCAGGAGGAGAACGGCTGAGGGCCGGTGCGCGGGCGCGTACCGGCCCCCAGCGTGTCAGACGGTCATGCAGCGATGACGAACACCACCGCCGACAGCGCGAAGCCGAGCAGGGAGATGGTGGTGCCCACCAGCGACCAGGTCTTGAAGGTGGTCACGGTGTCGAATCCACAGAACTTGCCGATCAGCCAGAAGCCGGAGTCGTTCACGTGCGACCAGCCGATGGAGGCGGCGCCGATCGCGATCACCACGGCGGAGACTGCGACGCCGTTGAAGTCACCGGCGATGATCGCCGGGGCCATGATCGACGCACCGGTGGTGGCGGCGACGGTGGCCGAGCCCTGGGCGACACGCATCGCCATGGTCACCAGGTAGGCGGCGACGATGAGCGGCAGGCCCATGGCGTCGAGCCCCTCGGCGATCTCGCCGCCGATACCGGTCTCGGTCAGGACCCGGCCGAAGGCGCCGCCCGCACCGGTGATCAGGATGATCGAGCAGACGGGGGCGAGAGCGTCGTCCACCAGCTCCTCGATCAGCCCGCCGACCTTCTGCCCGCGACGGCGCCGCGGGATCACGTACAGCAGCAGCATGGCCAGGAGTGCGGAGAGCGCGAGCGCCACGGGCGTCGCACCGATGAGGCGCGACAGCTGGAAGGCGAAGTTGTCCGCCGTGACAGTTCCCTGCTTCTCCAGGGTGGAGAAAGCCGTGTTGAAGAAGATCAGCACGAGCGGCAGCAGCAGCACCAGCAGGATGCTGCCGAAGCCGGGGCGCTCCTCGGCGGGGACGTCGCGGGGCTCGCCGAGCAGGGCCGGCACCGGGGTGTTCGGGAAACGCTTGGAGATGGCACGGGCCACCAGGTAGCCACCGAAGTACCAGGTGGGGAGACCGATGAGTAGGCCGATCAGCACGACGAGTCCGATGTCGGCGCCCATCACGGTGGCGGCGGCGGTGGGGCCGGGGTGCGGCGGGAGCAGCGCGTGCATCATCATGAACGACGCGATCGAGGGCAGCACGTAGAGCATGAACGAGCCGCCCAAGCGGCGCGCGACGGTGTAGATGACCGGCAGCATCACGATGAAGCCGGCGTCCAGGAAGATCGGGAACGCGTAGAACAGCGAGGCGACGGCGAGCGCCAGCGGCGCCCGCTTCTCCCCGAAGGTGTCGAGCATCTTGTCGGCGAGCACCTGGGCGCCGCCGGTCA
Source organism: Brachybacterium sp. (assembly GCA_030451965.1). Lineage (GTDB taxonomy): Bacteria > Actinomycetota > Actinomycetes > Actinomycetales > Dermabacteraceae > Brachybacterium. Next base: position 2,575 of record JAKDNE010000360.1, read on the forward strand.
CTTCGACCAGCCGGCCCAGCACTGCGCCGAAGCCGACCAGCAGCGCCACTGTGCCGACCGTCGTGCTGAAGCCGGCGATCACCACATCGATGACGTCACCGACGCCGATGCCGGCGGCGAGGCCGGTGAGGACGGCGACGATCAGCAGGGAGAAGAAGGCATGCAGACGTGTCTTGATGATGAGGACGAGCAGGACGGCGATCGCGACGACCGCGATCGTAAGGAGCAGCCAGACCGGCCGATCCGCGAGGACGAGTTCTTCCACGAGGGGTCTCCAGAGTTCGGGGTGGGCTCACGGCGTCGGGCCCCGATGCGGGAACGCTCGGGATCCGGGTTCGCGCACGGGTCCCGAGCGTTCAGCTCAGTCCCCGGGCGACGATGCCCGGCCGACGGGCAGAGCCCGCGGGATGAAGAGGGGGTAGGGGTCAGTC
>JAKDNE010000361.1 GCA_030451965.1 Brachybacterium sp.
GTCGCTGCTGCTGCGTCGCCCGCCGGGCCGTGAGGCATACCCGGGCGACGTCTTCTACCTGCACTCCCGTCTGCTCGAGCGCTGCGCCAAGCTCAGCGACGAGATGGGCGGCGGTTCGATGACCGGCCTGCCGATCATCGAGACCAAGGCGAACGATGTCTCGGCCTATATCCCGACCAACGTCATCTCGATCACCGACGGCCAGTGCTTCCTGCAGTCGGACCTGTTCAATGCGAACCAGCGCCCGGCGATCGACGTCGGCGTCTCGGTCTCCCGCGTCGGCGGCTCCGCACAGACGAAGGCCATGAAGTCGGTCTCGGGCACGCTGAAGATCGACCTCGCGCAGTTCCGCGACCTCGAGTCCTTCGCGATGTTCGCCTCCGATCTGGACGCGGCGTCGAAGCAGCAGCTCAGCCGCGGCGCTCGTCTGATGGAACTGCTCAAGCAGGCCCAGAGCTCGCCGTTCCCGATGGAGGAGCAGGTCGTCTCGATCTGGGCCGGCACCAAGGGCAAGCTCGACGACATCGAGGTCGAGGACGTCCGCGACTTCGAGGGTCAGCTGCTCGAGCACCTGCGCCACAACGGCGGCGTGTTCGACGCCATCCGCGGCACGGGCAAGTTCGAGTCCTCGACCGAAGAGGAGCTCTCGAGCATCCTCGACCAGGTCAAGCAGGACTTCCTGGCCGGTAAGGGCCAGGATGCGGCGCGGAACGACGAGGACGGTCGTCTCGCCGCTGACCAGATCGAGCAGGAGCAGATCGTCCGCGGCTGATGCGAGACGCCGCCGTCCCCGCAGGGACGGCGGCTCCCGCCCAGGACGCATCGATCCCGCACGAGGAGAGACATGGGAGCCCAGCAGAGGGTTTATAAACAGAAGATCCGCTCCGCACAGGGGATGAAGAAGATCTTCAAGGCCAAGGAGATGGTCGCGGCGTCGCGCATCGCCAAGGCGCACGCCCGGGTCGAGGCGACGACGCCGTACGCCGACGCGCTCACCCGTGCGATCGGCTCGGTGGCGACGCACTCCAACGAGATCGCGCATCCGTTCCTGGACAGCGAGCGGTCTCAAACCGGTCGCGCCGGAATCCTTCTCATCACCGCGGACCGCGGCATGACCGGTCCGTACTCGCACAACGTGATCCGCGCGGCCGAGCAGCTCGCCAACACGCTGCGAGACGAGGGCAAGGAGCCCGTGATGTACGTCGTCGGCCGCAAGGGCGAGGCGTACTACCGATTCCGCAACCGCACGCCGCAGCGTTCCTGGACGCCGTACAAGGAGGATGAGCTGCCGCGCCTCGGCCGGGAGATCTCTGCGGCCGTCACCGAGGACCTCGTCTCCGATGATCCCGCCGTGCATCTCGACGAGCTCTACGTCGTCTCCACCCGCTTCCAGAGCCGCTTCGTCCAGAACGCCCGGTCGGTGCGCATGGTGCCGATGGGCCTGGGGGACGTGCGGGGTGAGAATGCCCCGACCTACCCGCTGTACGAGTTCGTGCCCGACGCGGAGACGGTCATCGGCGAGCTGCTGCCGCGCTACATCCAGTCGCGGATCATCAACATCCTGCTGCAGGCGATGGCCTCGGAGCATGCCTCCACGCAGCGTGCGATGAAGTCCGCGACCGACAACGCGGAGACCCAGATCGACAAGTTCACCCGGCTGGCGAACTCCGCCCGCCAGGCGGAGATCACCCAGGAGATCACGGAGATCGTCGGCGGCGCCGACGCCCTCTCGGGATCCGGCCGCACCGAACGCTGACCCAGGCCGACGACACCTTGGCCGACGAGGCCCCGCGTCGGCACGACATGGAGAGAACGCACATGACCACCATCACTGACAGTCAGGCCCCCGCCGCCCAGGCGGCCGGTGCCACCGGACGCGTCGCCCGCGTCACCGGCGCCGTCATCGACATCGAGTTCCCTCCCGGGAGCATCCCGGCGCTCTACAACGCGCTCACCATCCAGATCGAGGACACCGGCTCCGGTCTCGAGGCCTCGACGCTGACTCTGGAGACCGCCCAGCACCTCGGCGACGGCATGGTCCGCGGCATCGCGCTGAAGCCCACCGACGGCGTGGTCCGCGGCCAGGCCGTGACCGACACCGGCGCCGCGATCTCGGTGCCCGTCGGCGATGTCACCCTCGGCACCGTCTTCGACGTGGTCGGCAATCCGCTGAACAAGCCTGCCGACCAGCTGGAGATCACCGAGCGCTGGCCCATCCACCGCACGGCCCCGAACTTCGACCAGCTCGAGTCCTCGACGGTCATGTTCGAGACCGGCATCAAGTCGATCGACCTGCTCACCCCGTACGTCCAGGGCGGCAAGATCGGCCTGTTCGGCGGCGCGGGCGTCGGCAAGACCGTGCTCATCCAGGAGATGATCTACCGCGTGGCCAACAACCACGACGGCGTCTCCGTCTTCGCCGGCGTCGGCGAGCGCACCCGTGAGGGCTGGGACCTCATCGAGGAGATGACCGAGTCCGGCGTCATCGAGAAGACCGCCCTGGTCTTCGGCCAGATGGACGAGCCGCCCGGCACCCGTCTGCGGGTCGCGCTGTCGGCGCTCACGATGGCGGAGTACTTCCGCGATGAGCAGTCCCAGGACGTGCTGCTGTTCATCGACAACATCTTCCGCTTCACCCAGGCCGGTCAGGAGGTGTCCACCCTGCTGGGCCGGATGCCGTCGGCCGTGGGCTATCAGCCGAACCTCGCCGACGAGATGGGTGTGCTCCAGGAGCGCATCACGTCGACTCAGGGCCATTCGATCACCTCGATGCAGGCGATCTACGTCCCGGCCGACGACTACACCGACCCGGCTCCGGCGACCACCTTCGCCCATCTCGACGCCACCACGGAGCTCTCCCGTGAGATCGCCTCGCGCGGTCTGTACCCGGCGATCGACCCGCTGACCTCCACCTCGCGGATCCTGGATCCGCGCTACGTGGGTCAGGAGCACTACGACACCGCGGTGCGCGTGAAGCAGATCCTCCAGCG
>JAKDNE010000034.1 GCA_030451965.1 Brachybacterium sp.
CAGGTGCGCTTCCGCCTGCACGAGGGCGCCGGTCATGCCTTCGACAATCCCCAGCCGGGCCTCCACCACGACGCGGCCGCCGAGGCCGCCTGGCAGCAGACGGTCGGCTTCCTCGCAGAGACGCTGCCGACCCGGGCCTGAGCGTCCCAGAGGGCCGCGCACACACCCGCCAGGCGCCGGAACGAGTCCTCTGTCACGACCAGAACTGCTCGTGACCGAATAGTTATGTCCGGATTGTCCGACAGTCCGCACCACTGAGGCCGCCCGCCGCTGGCGGCGCGTCTGCCCAGCGCACAGCGTTTTCTCGCTGCGCGACTGCCCCGAGCCTCCCGCGCCTCGCAGCAAACGTCGAGGTCAGAATCGACTCTTCCTGGAAGGGCAACATTTGCCGACGTCGGGTGGGAGCGCGAAGATGGACCATTGGGTCGGTGCGCCCCCGAGCGCTCCGAGCGCAGGGCAGATCCACCCCGCACCCGCCCGGAACTCTAGATGAAGGAGCCCTCGTGCCACCAGCGATCACCGCCGACGGCCTGTACAAGGTCTTCGGTCGACGGCCCGCCCGAGGCGTGGAAGCCCTCCGGCAGGGCAGGACGCGCGATGAGCTGCGCGACGAGGGGCTCACGGCTGCGGTGATCGACGCGAGCTTCAGTGTCGAGCCCGGCGAGAACTTCGTCGTGATGGGCCTGTCCGGCTCCGGGAAGTCCACGCTGATCCGCATGGTCAACGGACTGCTCCCCGCGAGCGCCGGCGAGCTGCGGATCGGTGACGACGTGCTCTCGAGCATGTCCCCCGGCAAGGTGCGCGAGGTGCGCCGCAAGCGCGTCTCCATGGTCTTCCAGCACTTCGCCCTGCTTCCCCATCGCACCGTCGGTGAGAACGCCGCCTATGGGCTCGAGGTCAGCGGCCTGAACCGCGCAGACCGCGAGAAGCGGGCCACCGAGGCGCTCGAGATGGTCGGCCTGAAGGGCTGGGGCGGCTACAGGCCCTCGGCCCTCTCCGGCGGCATGCAGCAGCGCGTGGGCCTCGCCCGCGCCCTGGCGGCCGGGACCGACATCATGCTCATGGATGAAGCGTTCTCCGCGCTCGACCCGCTGATCCGCCGCGATATGCAGGATCAGCTGATCGAGCTCCAGCAGAAGCTGGACAAGACGATCCTTTTCATCACCCATGACCTCAACGAGGCCATGCGCATCGGTGACCGGATCGCCATGATGCGCGACGGGCGGATCGAGCAGATCGGCACCTCCGACGAGATCCTCAACGAGCCGGCCAACGACTACGTCGCCCGCTTCATCCAGGACGTCGACCGCTCCCGCGTCATGACCGCGCAGAACATCCTCGAGCGCCCCTCCGAGACCCTCGGCGAGGACCACGGCCCCCGCACCGCGCACCGCATGCTGCGCGAGACCCAGAACCCGTGGCTGGTCGCTCTGCACCGGGACCGCACCCCGCTCGGCGTCCTCTGGGAGGAGGACGTCGCCGAGGCTGTCCGCACGGGTCGGGACGAGCTGCCCTGGGTGCCCGGTCGCGAGATGCCGGTGGTCTCCTACGACACGCCGATCGCCGATCTGTTCGCCCCGTCCGCCCATCACCTCAACCCGTTGATCGTGGTCGATGAGGACGGCAAGTTCCTCGGTGTGATCCCCCGGGTGACGCTGCTGACCGCCGCCGGGACGGGGCACGGCGAGAACGGCGACACCGTGACGACCGTCGGTGCACCCGACGCCGCCGGAGGCGATGCCCTGCCGGGCACGACCCACGACACCCTCGGAGGTGACCGATGAACCCCGACGACGGCCTCGTACCCCGCATTCCGGTCGGTGAATGGGCCGAGACCGGCATCGACTGGCTGAAGGCGAATCTGGCTTGGCTGTTCGATGCCTTCCGCTGGCTGATGGAGTTCCTGGTCGGGAACTTCACCGAGGCGCTGCTGTTCCTGCCCGCCCTGGTGATGATCCCGCTGCTCGCGCTGCTCGCCTGGGCGGTGCGCTCCTGGCGCATGGGCATCGGCACCCTGGTGATGATGATCGTGGTCGTCGCCATGGACCAGTGGACACCGATGCTCCAGACCATGGCGCTGGTGATCGTCGCGACCCTGTTCGCGGTGATCATCGCGGTGCCACTGGGCATCCTGGCCGCCATGAACTCCACGGTGAGCGCGATCGTCAAACCGATCATGGACTTCATGCAGACGATGCCCGCCTTCGTCTACCTGATCCCGGCGGTCACCTTCTTCTCGATCGGGCTGGTGCCCGGAATGTTCTCGACCATCATCTTCGCCCTGCCGCCCGGAGTGCGCATGACGGAGCTCGGCATCCGGCAGGTCGACTCCGAGACCGTCGAGGCCGGCGAGTCCTTCGGCGCCAACCGGGGGCAGATCCTCCGTGGCATCCAGCTGCCCCTGGCCATCCCCACCATCATGGCGGGCGTCAACCAGGTGATCATGCTGGCGCTGTCGATGGCCGTGATCGCCGGCATGGCCGGGACCGAAGGCTCCGGCAAGCTGGTCGTCCAGGCGATCTCGACCCTGGACCTCCCGCTCGGCGTCGAAGCCGGACTCGGCGTCGTCGTCCTGGCAGTCTTCCTGGACCGCGTCACCGCCGCCCTGGGCGATCCCGGCGACTACAAGAGCTCCCTGCTCGCCGTGCTGAGACGACGTCGCACGGCCTCCCCTGCCTGACCCACCCAAGACCATCGAACACCCCTGGAAAGGATGATTGATCATGACCAAGCGCAATTCGCTCTGGACCCCGAACTCCGTCTCCCGCCGCTCCGCCCTGGTGGGCGGCGCCGGCCTGCTGGGCCTCGGCCTGGCCGCCTGCGGCAGCGACGGAGGTGACGGCGGCGGAAGCGGCGGCGACAGCAGCGGCGGTGGCGGGCCCGAGGGCAAGACCATCACGCTCGGCTACATCTCCTCCTGGACCGACGGCCTGTCCACCGCGTACCTGCTGGACAACCGCCTGACCGCGATGGGCTACACGGTCGAGCACCAGACCATCGCCGAGGCCGCCCTGCTCTACGCGGGTCTCGCCCAGGGCGACGTGAACATGTACCCCTCGGCCTGGCCCGAGGTCACCCACGCCGAATACATGGACGAGTACGGCGACAACATCGAGGACCTGGACGCCTACTACGAGGGCGCGAAGCTGAACTTCTCCGTCCCCGACTACATGGACGACATCCAGTCGATCGCGGACCTGCAGGGCCAGGCGGACCGCTTCGACGGCAAGATCTATGGCATCGAGCCGGGTGCCGGCATCACCGGCGCCACCCAGGACAGCGTGATCCCCGGCTACGGCCTGGATGACTTCGAGCTGGTCACCTCGTCCACCCCGGCGATGCTCACCGAGCTGCAGAACAAGATCGATGCCGAGGAGGACATCGTCGTGACCCTGTGGTCCCCGTTCTGGGCCATGACCGCCTTCCCGGTCCGGGCCCTGGAGGACCCGGACGGTCACTTCGGCGAGCCGGAGGCGCTGCACCACCTGGGCAACAAGGGCTTCTCCGAGGAGTTCCCGGAGGCCGCGGAGTGGATCTCTCAGATGAAGCTGTCCGACGAGGAGTTCGGCTCGCTCGAGGACACGGTCGTCAACCAGTTCGAGGAAGGCCAGGAGGCCGAAGCGATCGAGAAGTGGCTCGAGGAGAACCCCGACGTCCTGGCCCCGCTCCCGGGCGAGTGACCCCGGCGCGGACATCCGCGCTCCGGCCGGCGGGCTGAGGTCCGCCTCCGCCGCACAGGACGGGCCGACCACGATCATCTCGTGGCCGGCCCGTCCTTCGTTCGAGGCTCAGTGCGCGACGGCGACCTCGGCCCCGGACCTCGCCGAGGCGTAGCAGGCGTCGATGACCCGAGCACGGCGCAGGGCGAGCGAGCCGTCGTGCGCGGCCGCGTCCCCGGAGGCGACGTGCTGCAGGAAGCTCGCGACCGCGGCGGCGTGGCGGCCGTCCTCCCCGACCACGGGCTGCAGCTCCGCGGGCATCCCGGCGACCTCGGTCCACACGGTGATCTCCTGATGCGGGTGCGTGGGGTCGCCGCCCCATTCGATGGTGGCGCCGCCGTCGGCCCCGTAGAGGGTGACATAGCAGAGGTCGTGCGGGATCCACTGGGCCCAGCTGGACTCCAGCAGCAGGGTGCCACCGCCCTCCAGACGCAGGAAGGCGGTGGCGAGATCCTCGACCTCGAAGGGCGCACCGTCCTCGACCTGCGAGATGCCGAAGCCGGAGCCGCCGCGGCCCACCGGCCCGAACTCGGCGTGGGTGGAGGCGGAGGCGGCCGTGACCGCGGGCTCCCCCATCAGGTGCAGCGTCATGTCGAGCATGTGGATGCCGATGTCCATCATCGCGCCGCCGCCGGAGCTCTCGGCCCGGGTGAACCAGGTGCCGAGCCCGGGGATCCCCTGCCGGCGGAGCCAGCCGGTCTTGGCGTAGTAGAGCTGTCCCAGCACCCCCGAGTCGACCACGGCCTTCAGCGCGGTGACGTCCCCGCGCTGGCGGTGGTTGAAGGACACGTCCAGCACGCGGCCCGCCTGCTGCGCGGCGGCGACCATGCGGGCGGCGGTCTCGCCGGTCTGGGCCATGGGCTTCTCGGTGAGCACGTGCAGTCCCGCGCCGAGGGCATGGACCGCCATCGGTTCGTGGAGGAAGGTGGGGGTGGCGATCGAGACGACGTCGAGCTCGGCCTCGGCGATCATCTGCGTCCAGTCCGGGTAGCGGCCGGGCACGTCGTGCTCCTCGCCGAACTGCGTGAGCAGATGCTCCTCCATCGCGGAGAGCGCGACGAGGTCGACGGCGGGGTCGGCGGCGTAGGCGGCGACGTGCTGCTGGCCGGCCCAGCCCAGGCCGATCACTCCGGCGCGCAGTCGTCGCTGCCCGCCCTCCGGTGCTGCTGCGTTCATGATGCGTGGGTCCCTTTCGAGAGGAGTGCTCAGGTGGTGTAGCAGTTCGTGCGGTGGGTCGTCGGAGCGTGGGTTCAGGGGTGGCGGGGCGCGGCGAGACCGGACCAGGACACCGTGGACCAGGACGCCGTCGACGAGCGCACGCATGGTCACCACCCGCGCCACGGCCGCGGTGACGCCGCCTGCGGCCACGGCGAACGGGGGCGAAGACCGCCCACGAATTCGAGAGGCCGCAGATCAGACGCTTGACGTTGCCATGATCGCATCAGTCCAGTGAGCCTGCGCACTCGTTCTACGGGTCGGCCTCATCAGGCGCCGACGGAGAGGATCCCACAGTCCGCGAAGCTCTCCTGCGCATCCCCAGGATCTGGCCGGGTCGGGCGGGACGGCTCCCGGCCCATCGACCGTTGAGGACCGCGGAGGCGACGACGGCGCGGGGCAGCTGCCCGGTGCGAGGACGGGGTGGTTGGGCTGGTCGGGGGCCTGAGCACGGCCCGCCTCCCACCGGTCGCGAGGGCCCCGTATGCCGCCCGGGCAGGGTGGGCCCCCAGGCGCTCTCGTCGTCCGACGCCTCGCGCCCGCGCCGGTGCCTGCGCCCTGACCGGTCTCCGCGCTCCCGGTGTCCTCACCGACTGCGGGGCGGCACTGGTGCGAGCTCCGGTTGGTGTGGCGAGGGTGACCGGCCGGTGCTGTGCCTCGACCGGGATGCGGACGGTGAGCGAGGAGCTCGCCGCGCCGCACGGTGCGGAGTCGCTGACGCCTGTGATGGCGTCGGCGCCGGTGGCCGCATCGCCGGCAAGGTCGCTCGCGGCAGCGGTGCCCGCTGCCGGATCCATCGGGCCCAGCGGGGACGGGGAGGTGACGCGGGTGACGCCGGAGAGGCCTGTCCATTCGATCAAGTGGCGCGCGGCCTCCTGGTCCACGAGACGCCGGACGCCGGCGGTGTCGCTCTCCTTCGAGAGGTTGCAGTGCGCGCAGAGGCCCTGACCGTTGTCGATGCTCGTAGCGCCGCCCGCGGAGGCGGGGACGATGTGGTCGTGCTGGCGCACAGCGGCGTCGCAGAACGGTGCACGGCAGATGAGGTCCCGCCAGTCGAGGAAGCGTGCCATCGCGGGCGGGAAGGCTCGTGCTCGGGATTCGACGGCCACCAGCTCCCCTGAGATGGGATGGGTGAACAGGCGGCGCATCACGGGACGGAGCTGTGGCCCCTCCGGTCCGCAGCGGTCGTTCTCTGCGGGGTCCGGCTCGGCGAGCGCGAGGCGGAGCTGTTCGCGCACCACCCCCACCGGGACGGCGCCGTACCCCTCGATATGCGCGATGTCGCCGCGGTCCGGACAGAGCAGGGATCGCTCGGTCATGATCAGTCCGATCTCCAGGAGCACCGGGTCCATACCTCCTTCGCGGCCGATCAGTATGTCGGCGAAGGCGTCCGCCATCAGCGCGCCATGACCCTCACGTGCTCCTTCGGCACGGCGCCGCTCGGCTTCGAGGGAGAGGCGCTTGTGGACGAGCTTGGCGTCGAGCGCCGGGAGCTGGGCGCTCACGGTCGCCATGCCGTGCTGACCGGGAGTGAAGGTGACGTGGCGGCCTCGGCGCGCCCGGTGTTGGCGATCGGCGGCTCCCTGCGGGTCGAGCTGCCCGATCGCGGAGGCGACCTCGTGCCGCCACCGCTTGACACCGGCCCCGTCCAGACGGGGCATCTGCTCGTGCAGGGCCTCGTCGAGCTGTCGACGCTGGAGGTCATCGAGAGGTTCCATCGCGGAGGCCGCCGCGTAGGCCACCTGCGCCGTCACCGTGCCGGTGCCCAGCGCGCAGAGCATGCGCGGCATGGAGCGGACCATGCGCCGGGCGGAGGCCAAGGAGCGCTCGGCGGCAGAGGGCGAGCGACGGGTCATCAGCGAGTAGTCACGGCGGGTCCGGCCGTCGGCCAGGCGATTGAGCCGGTCGATCGGTGGGAGGAACTCGTCCTCGTGGGCGGCGTCGTCCCGTGCGGCGAGGAGCTGATCGCGCCGGGTCGCCTCGGCCAGTGCCACCACGGCACGTGCCTCGAGCGCATCGAGTGAGCTGCGGGAGTCGTGGACCGTCGCGAGCAGCCGGTTGAATTCGTCCCGTGGCCTCTCCCCCGCCTCGAACATCTCCTCCGGTGCGGTGGCGATCGCGGTCAGCAGGAAGTCGACGTCGCCGAGCAGCTCCGCGAGCGCGCCCGGTCCGGCCGCATGGAGCGCAGCGAGGATCTCCTCCGGAGCGGCGGAATGCCGGTCCGAAGAATCCGTCAGCTTCTCCATGAACATGCTGACATCCTCTCTCTTCGCACCGACATTCGAAATCCCGTGCCGCGAATGTGGAAAACCCACTCAGGACGCCCGCCACCGTGTCCACATCGACACACGCGGCGTCATGAACTGCAGTCGGGCCCGACCTGCACAGTGTGCATAACTCAATCCAGCAGACCCCGAGGTGCGCCGCATGAATGTGGACAAGAATGTGGATGAGTAGGCACTGTGGAGGAATGGTCGCGCCATTCAGAAGTGCTCCGGACCCGGCTCCGCCTCCGCCCGGAGCACGCCTGAGACGCCCTCCCCTCGACCCTCACCCTTGCCCCTTCCGCTCCGCCGGTATCTGATGGAGGTACCTGCACACCCACCTCAGGAGGCTCCGATGGAGAAGCTCGACCGCACCGCCACGACCCGCGGCCCGGACTCGTCGTTCACCGGCGAGGTGCTCATGGAGGGGATCCGTGGCCCGCGGGACGGTTCCCGCGCCGCGATGAACCACGTGCACTTCACCCCGGGCGCGCGCACGCATTGGCACTGGCATCCCATCGGCCAGACCCTCTACGGCACCGGCGGGGTGGGCCTGGTCGTCACCCGCTCGGGCGGTGTCCTCACCCTCGAGCCGGGCCGCACGGTGTGGATCCCGCCGCGCGAGGAGCATTGGCACGGCGCGCTCGACACCTCTCTGATGTCCCACATCGCGGTGCAGGAGGCCGACGAGGACGACGAGACCGTGATCTGGCTCGATCCGGTCACCGACGACGAGTTCGCCCACGCGAACGAGGTGGCACGCACGGCCTGACCCGCACGGTCTGACCGGCGGGGCCGGGCAGACGTGACCCTGCCACCACCCCGGACCGGCCCTCCGGGGTAGCGTGCGGACATGTCGACGCAGAGCACGCCCGCCGCCGCCACGCCGCTCCCTCGCACGCATCGCACCCGGACGCTCGTCCTCGTCGCAGCCGCCGCGGCGCTGGTCGTCGGCCTGATCGGGCTCGGCATCGGCGGGGTCGGCGGCGCTCTGCTCTCCGGGAGTCTCGGCAGCGCCGATTCACGGACGGATCAGGACCTCGCCGATGGGTGCGCGATCCTGGACCGCGCCGAGGGCGAGCTGCCGCTCACCGAGGATTCCCTCGACGTGCAAGACCCGCTGTTCTTCGAACTCGTCGCCGCCGCGAACCTGTTCACGGCCGCGGGGGTGGGGGACGACGATCTGGCACTGCGGACGGCGGGCAGCGAGCTGCTCGACGGGATGACCCGATTGAACATCGACCAGGTCAACGAGGCCATCGAGACGCTCGCACCGATCTGTGCGGACGCCTGAACCTCGCTACCTCCGCTGCAACCCCCCGACCTCGGCGACCGCGGTATAGAGGGCGCGGTGGGCGGGCCGCAGCGCCCGGTGCGCGGCGGCGGCCGCAGGGTCCGGCACGATGCTCCGGCCGTCCGCCCGTGCGGCGAGCGGCCGGATCCGATGCTCACGACCCAGCGCGTCGGCCGCGGCGAGCGCACAGCCGACCAGCGCGGCATCGGCTCCGTCGACCGTGCGCACGGGGCGCCCGGTGACGTCGGCGATGATCCGCAGCCAGGGCTGTGAGGCGGTCCCGCCGCCGGTGATGGCCAGGGGACGCGTGATCTCGCCGTCGTCGCCATGGGCGAGGGCGTGCGCGACCCCCTCCAGCATCGCTGCGTACAGGTCGATCGCGCGGGTCTGCGGGCCGATGCCGATCACGGCGCCGCGGAGGTCGGCGTCCCGCACGGGGTAGCGCTCGCCGAGGATCGAGGGCAGGGCGAGGAGCCCTGTGGGTCCGCGGCCGTGCCGGTGCTCGCGCTCCTCGAGCAGGGCGTCGGCCGCATCGGGCGTGGCTCCGTCCAGCAGGGCCTCGCGCGCCCAATCCGCCGCGGCGCCCGCGGCGAGCAGAGCGGAGATCCGCAGCGTCGGCCCCGCGCCGTGGTCGCCCACGCCGTGGTCGCTCGCACCGAGCGCGAGGTGGTGCGAGGTGCCCACCTGCGGTGGCGGGGCCTCCGACAGCACGGCGGCGCGCCAACCGCTAGTGCCCAGGTAGGCGTAGTCCTCGCCCGGGGTGAGCCCGACGATCCCGAGGGTGGTCGCCCCGGCATCGCCCGGCGCGAGAACCACGGGGAGCCCGGCCGGCAGCCCCAGCAGTGCGGCGGCCGACGCCCCGGTGCGCCCGAGGATCTGACCCGCCCGGTGGGTGAGCGCCGGCAGCAGGGAGGCTGCGAGGCCTGCGGCGCGCGCGACCGGGGCGGACCAGGTGCGGGTGCGGGAATCGAGCAGTCCGGTGGCGGCGGCCGTCGTCGGATCGCACCAGGCACCGAGTCCCAGGCGGTGCACGAGATGGCCGGCCGGACCGAGCACGACCTGCCGGGCACGCCGCACGAGGGGTGGATCCACGCGGGCAAGGCGACGGAACATCGCGGCACAGCTGCTCGCGTCCTGCAGGTTGCCGGTGAGCTCGTCCCACGCGAGGCCCTCGGCCATGAGCTGGGCACGCAGCTCCTCGACCTCCGCCCCGGCGCGGGTGTCGCTGTACAGGATGGCGGGAGGCTCGGTATCGCCCTCGGTCTCGAGCACCAGGTCCTGCATCTGCCCGGTGAGGCTCAGCGCGAGCAGGCCCTCGCCGTCCGACGGGGACGGGAGGAGCCGGCTGATGGCGGCGCGGGCGGCCCGGACCCAGTCGCCGGGGTCCTGCTCCGCTCCCCCGTCGTCCGTACGGCGCGTCGGGTACTCGCTGCTCGCCTGCACCCTGCTGGTGCCGTCCAGGTCGATCAGCGCCGCCTTCGCAGCGGAGGTCCCGAGGTCCAGGCACAGCAGAGAGGGCATGAGGCGAGGATAGGCGGATGAGCGCTGCCCTCGCCGCCGACCACATGGCGGTCATGACACGAGGTCTTGACCCACCCCTCCCACTTGTTCTACTGTCTTAAGCACCTAATACAATGAGACAAGGGGGTGGCTGATGCAGTTCGACAGTTCGATCCCCATCTGGACCCAGCTGGTCACGGAGTTCTCCCGGCGCATCGTCGTGGGCAGCTGGCCCGCCGGGGCCCGACTCCCCGGCGTACGGGCGCTCGCCGGCGAGTTCGGGGTCAACCCGAACACCGTCCAACGGGCGATGTCCGAGCTCGAACGCGACGGGCTGTGCCGCTCCGAACGCACCGCGGGCAGATTCATCACCGAAGACTCCTCCCGGATCGACCAGCTCCGGGCCACACTCGCAGAAGAGGCCGCGGACGACTTCCTCGACCGGGCCCGAGGCTTCGGGATGGGGCGCACCCAGGTGCAGCAGCTCATCACAGAGAGGTGGGACCGCCATGTCCCCGACCATGACGAACACACTGACAGCGAAGGGGCCTGAGATGAACTCTCCCGACCAGGACCAGCCCTCCCTGATCTCGACCAGGGCGCTGACCAAGACCTACGGCAGGACGACGGCGATCGACGCGCTGGACCTCGATCTCCCCGGGGGCCGGATCGTGGGCCTGCTCGGCGAGAACGGATGCGGCAAGACCACCCTGATGAAGATCCTCGCCGGGGTCGTCAGCGACTACAGCGGCCAGGTGCGCATCGCAGGCCTGGCCCCGGGTCCGGCCTCGAAGGCGAAGGTCTCCTTCCTGCCCGACGTGAGCTTCCTGCCGCACAGCGCCCGTGCGCGCTACTGCGTCGATCTGTACGCCGACTTCTTCGAGGACTTCGATGCCGAGCGGGCCCATGAGCTGATCGGGTTCTTCGGCCTCGAGGAGTCGATGCGCCTGAAGGAGATGTCCAAGGGCATGCGGGAGAAGGTCCAGATCGCCCTCGCGATGTCCCGGCGCGCGCAGGTCTATCTGCTCGATGAGCCGATCAGCGGCGTGGATCCCGCCGCGCGCCAGATCATCCTCGACGGGATCCTGCGCACCTTCGAGGAGGACTCGCTGCTGCTGATCTCCACCCACCTGATCCACGATCTCGAGCAGATCCTCGATTCGGTGGTCATGATGCGCCACGGCGACGTGGTCCTGTCCGGAGAGGCCGACGACCTCCGTGCACAGCACGGGGCCGGCCTCGATCAGATCTTCAAGGAGACGTACCGATGATCGCCACACTCATGAAGCACGAATGGCTGCGCACCCGTGGGCTGCTCGGCACCATCTTCGGGGTCGCGCTGCTGCTGGCCGCCGCCGGCACCGTCCTGATGGCCACCGGATGGCCCGGGATCTCCCAGGTCGGAATACTGATGTTCGCATCAGCACTGGTGGGGCTGGTCCCCGCATTGCAGGTCGCACTGGCCATCCACTATTGGCAGTCCAGCTACAGCCGGACCGGGTACTTCACCCAGTCCCTGCCCGTGCGCGGCACGACCATCTTCACGGCCAAGCTGCTGTGGGCCCTCCTGGTCTCGCTCGTCGGGCTGGTGGCGGTCCTGGGCCTGATGCTCGCCGCCTGGCCCGTGATCGCCGGCCAGCTGCGCACCGAGCGCAATCCCTTCACCCTCATCTCGCAGATGTGGAGCGGATACTCGGAGGTCGCTCCGGCGTCGCTCCTGGTGATCGGCATCGTGCTCTTCGTGGGCATGATCCTCATCTGGCCGATCCAGTACTTCTTCGCCGCCTCGGTGGGCAGCGAGAGCCCGCTGAACCGCCTCGGCCTCGGGGGTCCCGTACTGGTCTTCCTCGGCCTGTATTTCGTCACGCAGCTCGTCGTCTTCGTCGGCATGGCCGCCATCCCCTGGGGGATCGGGGTCACCGACGGGCAGCTCGGGGTGGTCTCCTGGAGACTCTTCTCGGAACTGGCGGCGGGGGACTCCGGGGCCTCCGACATCATGCCGCTCGGCTTCGTGCCCGCGATCCTGCTCGTGACGATCGCGTGCCTGGCGCGCACCCTCCACTCCTGGCGGCGGAAGGTCAGCCTGGTCTGAGACAGCGGGGGCGGGGTGCAGCCCCGTTCCCGCTACCCTGAATCACAGTCGAACTGCACCTGGAGGAGCCCGACGATGTACCACGGAACACCCCTGCTCAACGCCCGAGTGCTCATCACCGGCGGCGCCCGGGGACTGGGGCGGCAGATGGCCCTCGACGCGGCGCAGCGAGGCGCCGCCGTGACGATCTGGGACCTCGACCTACCGAGCGCCGAGGCCGTGGAAGCTGAGATCCGGGCCGTGGGCGCCAGCGCCGTCGCCGCGCGGGTGGACGTCACCGATCGCGAGCAGGTCGCCGCCGCCGCACAGGAGGCCGGTCCGCAGGACGTGGTGATCAACAATGCCGGGATCGTCACCGGCACACGACTGCTCGAGGCGAGCGACGAGGAGATCCGCCGCACCTTCGAGCTCAACACGCTCGCCCTGTTCTGGGTGACGCGCGCCTTCCTCCCGGGGATGCTCGAGCGCGACCGGGGCACGGTCGCCACCATCGCGAGCGCCGCGGGTCTGGTCGGCGTCGCACGGCAGACGGACTACTCCGCGAGCAAATGGGCCGCGGTCGGCTTCACCGAATCGCTCCGCGCCGAGCTGCGCGGGGACTCCCGGGGCGTGGGCACCTTCGTGATGTGCCCCTTCTACATCGACACCGGCATGTTCGACGGGGTGACCACGAAGTTCCCCCGTCTGCTGCCGATCCTCAAGGAGCAGGAGGTCGCACGCCAGGCCCTCTCCGCGATCGAGAACGGGAAGGAGCAGATCATCACGCCGTGGCTCGCGCGACTGCTCCCGGCGGCGCGCATCCTGCCGGTGCGGCTGTTCGACCGCGGGATGGACCTGCTGGGCATCAACCACACCATGGACGGGTTCGTCGGGCATCACGACCCCACGACACCGGAGTCGACGGGGCGTTGACCGACGGGCTCCGCGGACGCTTCGATGCGGTGCGGTGCGGTGCGGGAGACTGATGGCATGGACTGCGAGGACACCGCGCACGGGATCGCTGCGCTGAGCCGATGGATCGACGACGGCAACACCCACCGCGATCCGGAGGCCGCGACCTGGGCCCGGCTCGCGAAGATCACCGAGGAGGCCGGCGAGATGGTCGCCGCCCACATCGGTGCGACCGGCCAGAACCCCCGCAAGGGCGTCACCCACAGCTCGCAGGACGTGCAGGAGGAGCTGCTGGACGTCGCACTGACCGCGCTCGCGGCCCTCGAGCACTTGCGGGGACACGATGAGCGCTCCCTCGAGCTGCTCGACGAGAAGCTCCGCCGCACCCTGGAGCGCGCCGGCCTGCGGGACTAGGCACCGGGCGAGGCGCGGCGCGCCCGTGCCGAGCGTCGGAACCAGTTCACGAGCACCCCCGGCACGAGCCGGTCCACGAACGGTGCACCGAACCGTGCGAGCACCTCGACCACCAGCCCGATGAAGAACGCGACCAGCGGTATCCACGGCGCGAGGCCGACGTTGACCACGATGTCGCCCCCCATCCCCAGGTCTGCTTGCATGCTGGTCCAGACGAGCGCGAGCAGGACGACGGAGCCTCCGAAGTAGGCGAACGGAAGCGCCACCCAGGAGGCGACCAGCGCAAGGATGTTCCCGGTCTCGATCTCGCGGTCCCGATGCCACAGCAGGGAGACCACGACCGGCATCAGCAGGGCGATCAGCACCAGAGGGATCCACGCGTACCAGGGCAGGTCGAAGAACCACAGGAACTCGTTGGTGCGCTCCACCCCGAATTCCTCGAGGCTGCCCTGCAGGTTCAGATGCACCGGCACGGTGAGCATCCCGAGCCCGGGCAGCAGCGCGAGGCCGCTCAGCCCCCAGAGCGGGAGCGCCAGGAACAGGGTGAGCACGGATCGCGCCTCCCCCTCGGCGACCATCGCGATCGCTCCGCCGGCCGCCAGCAGGATCCAGACCGGGATGGCGAACGCGAGGGCATGGGTGAGCGCGAGCCGGGGCGCGGCGGCGAGGTCCGCCACCAGCGGCCACCAGGCAGGTTTCGCGATCCCCGCGACATGACCCAGGAACAGCGGGAGTCCGATGAGCAGCCAGGTGCCGAAAAACATGTCCACCCCGGCGGAGTGCATCGAGATCGACATCCCGTCGAACCCCATCGAATCGTTCTTCACCACAAATGCGGTCACGCGAGTGGCGATCACAGCGAAGATCGCTACCGACAGGCCGGAGATCCCCGACCACAGCAGGGCACCGAGCACGCCGTTGGATCCCCAGCGACCGGTGCCCCAGCGACGTTGGACGCCGCGTGCGGCGAAGAACGCCGTCGCGACCATCGCGACGGTGATCAGCAGCGGCATCCCCCGGAAGCTCATCGAGGCGCTGCCCAAGAATCCGAGGTTCAGCTCGAGACCGTAGGAGCCGAACGACCCCAGGGAGACCAGCTGGATCGGAATGCCCACCAGGCCCACGATTCCTCGCCATCCGCCTGCCCCCGACGGGGAGGTCGGGTCGCCGCCCGGCGCCACGCCGCCCCCGGTCAGGTCACCCGTGTCGAGGGTGAGGGCTGCGAGGACGGCCGAGACGATCACCACGAGCGCCGCGCCGAGGGCCACGACGTAGGCAAGGGCGCCGATCACGAAGGTGGGGACGGGGTTGCCGATGCCGAACCGTCGCAGAGCGGTGCCGACCTGTGACGCGGACAGCGCCTGCGTCCCCTGCGCGCTCGACGGTGCCGCCGACGCGGAGGGGGCGGAGGCGGCCCAGGGGCCCGGCGCCGCTGGATCGGCCGACGTGGGCGGCGCCGCTGAGGCGAGGGGCGGGCCGGACGCCGGGTCCGAGGGGACGGAGCCGAAGGATCCCCCGGACGGCGACGACGCGGGCGGGACCTCGCTGTACCCGTACGGTGCGGGCTCGTGGCCCGGATATCCGCTGCCGGGGTAGTTCTGGCTCCCCCCGTCGCCGTAGGGATGGTTCGTCTCCGACATGAGTGTCTCTGCGCCCTTCTCGCGTGGCCTGTCATCGCGGGCGCGGTCGTGCACCC
>JAKDNE010000362.1 GCA_030451965.1 Brachybacterium sp.
AGCGCTGGGGGCAGGATGCAGCGCCGGTTCTGGGGCGGGGCGAGACCTTGGTCAGGCCGCGCCGAGCGCGGTCAGGCGCCGACGACCAGCTCCTCCAGCAGCGCCCGGGCGCCGTCCCCGCGCAGCACCTCGAGGGCGTGGAGGTAGGGCGCGGTGAAGGCCTCCTGCTGGACCAGATCGCCGAACAGCTCCTCGTCGCGGAGGAAGGCGAGCAGATCCTCATCGTGGCGTGCCGCGGCGGCCATCACGCGGTCGTGGAGCCGGTCCACGACCGGCCACTGCTCGCCGTTCTCGCCGGCCCCCTCCGTATACCGCGCCCAGGAGGCGACGATCGCGGCCGAGGCGGTGACGTCGCGTCCATCAGCGAGGTTCTCGCGGATCACGGGCACCAGCCAGGTGGGGATGCGATCAGAGGACTCCGCGGCCAGGCGGGCCAGGGTGTCCTTGATCTCCTGGTTGGCGAAGCGCGCCATCAGCTCATCCTTGTAAGCGGTGAGGTCGATGCCCGGCACTTCCGGCACGGCGGGAGTGCCCTCCCGATCCATGTACAGGGTGCGGGTGAAGGAGGCGAGGTGCTCGTCGACCGCCGCCTCGTCGGCGTAGGTGTGTCCCAGGAGCAGGCCGAAGTAGGCGATGGCCTGGTGGGAGCAGTTCAGCAGCCGCAGCTTCATCAGCTCGTACGGCTCGACGTCCTCGACCATCTGCACCCCGACCTCCTCGTAGGCGGGGCGGCCGGCGGGGAACTCGTCCTCGAGGACCCACTGGACGAAGTCCTCGGCGACCACGGGCCAGTCGTCCTCGATGCCGTAGTCGTTCCTGATCATCTCGATGTCCGCGGGTGCGGTAGCCGGGGTGATCCGGTCCACCATGCAGTTGGGGAACGCGACCTCGGACTCGATCCACTCGGTGATCGGGACGTCGCCGTGCAGACCGTTCTCGTCGCGGCGGCGGGCGTAGGCGAGGATCATCCGCTGGGCGAGGTCGCCGTTGCCGCGCACGTTGTCGCAGGACATCACGGTGAAGGGGGCGGTTCCGGCCTCGCGTCGGCGGCGCAGCGCCTCGACGACGTAGCCGAACATGGTGCGGGGGTGCCCGGCGCGGTGCGCGGTGTTCGCGTCGTCGCCGTCCGCGCCGGCCCGGGCCGCCGCCGCGGCGCCCGCAGCGTCGAAACGGGTGGCGAGGTCCGCGGCGACCGCCTCCGTCTCGAACTGGAACTCGCCGGTGGAGGGGTTGTAGTTGTAGCCGCCCTCGGTGACGGTGAGCGAGACGATCCGCACCGCCGGGTCCGTCATCTGCGCGAGCACCGCCTCCGGATCGTCCGGAGCGAAGAGGTAGCGGGCGATGGAACCGATCAGCTGCGGGTCGCGGGTGCCGTCGGGAGCCTTCGTGACCAGGGTGTACAGGCCATCCTGGGAGGTGAGCGCGTCACGCATGCGGGCATCGCCCGGCAGCAGGCCCACGCCGCAGATCGCCCAGTCGCGGTCGCGACCGGCGTTCATCAGGCGGTCCAGGAACATCGCCTGGTGCGCGCGATGGAAGCCGCCGACGCCGAAGTGGACGATGCCGATCGTGCGCTCCTGGAGCGGATAGGTGGGCACGGCGACCTCGCCGCGATCGGCGACCTCGGGCAGGGCAGAAGCATTCAGATCCGTCATGGCTCATCCTTCATCGGCAAGTGAGGGTGAGACCGACGATACACCGCTGCGCCACAGATGAGCAGGGGTCGGCACTCATCTGTCGAGCGCTCTGGTCATCACCTGCGCCATCACGCCCGACGGATGCGGCCGCAGCGATCGATAGCCGCCGACGGGCGGCGCGTCAGGCCAGCCGCGCCGCCACCTGGTCGGCGAGATCGGGGGCGAGCACGAGGTCGTCCACGAGGCCGGAGCGTGCCGCCGCGATGACCGCTTCGGGGTGGCCGACCGCCGGGGCGGCGGCGATCACGCGCGCGCGCCGCAGCTGGTCGGGGCGCACCCCGATGACCCGGTCCTCCATCGCCGAATGCCACACAGCACCGTCGCGGTCCAGGAGGATCCCGCTGATCTCGGCGACGACCCCCGCATCCCTCGCCCGCTGCTGCTCATCGGGCCGCAGCCGGGCCCAGAGCGTCGACGCACCCGCGGACCAGGCTCCGATAGACACCGTGGCGACGTCGAGGGTGTCGGCCGCATCCAGCGCGGTGCGCACCTCCTCCATCGCCCTCAGCGACGCCGCGACCTGCGGGGAGTCCACGATCAGCGGCGTGGGCAGCGCCCAGACCTGCCCGCCGACGTGCCTGCCGAGCGCATGGACCAGCCCGGAGGACTGCGCGGTGGAATAGCCCTTGGCGGTGAGCGGGCCGACGAGCTGGACGATGTCGACCGACGGCAGCGGGCCGAGGGCCTCCGGGAGATGCATGAGCGTGCGGGACCACGCGACTCCGAGGCGACCGCCCTCCCGCAGATGGGCGCGCAGCAGGCCGGCGACCTGGCGGGCGATCGCGGCACGCACCGACTCCCCCGGGCGGGACGAGGCAACGGTGACCGAAGCGACCCCGAGCTGCCGGGCGAGCGGCGCGATATCGCGGCCGGCGGCCGTCGGGTCCACGATCTCGATGCGCACGATGCCTTCGTCGCGCGCCTCATCGAGCAGCCGCGCGACCTGGAAGCGGGAGAGGCCGTGGCGACGTGCGAGCTCCACCTTGGAGACGCTGTCGAGGTAGTGCTCGGTGGCGAGGAGGACCTTGAGCGCTCCATCCGCCTCTCCGTCGATCGGCGGGGCGGGCGAGGGGACTGCCAGGGCGGCCGAGTCCGGGGCGCCCGTCGGCGCAACCGCACCCGCAGCACCCACCGGCGCCGCGCCCGAGGCATCCGCACGCTCCGCGCCGGAGGCATCCGTCGCAGCCCTGCCCTGCGCCTTCTCGCGCCTGGACGCGCCATTGCACCCCATGACGACTCCCTTCCCGTCCACTTCCGTGGCCAACATCTGCGGTTCGGA
>JAKDNE010000363.1 GCA_030451965.1 Brachybacterium sp.
GGGAGATCTACCAGGCGATGGTCGCCGCCTACCGAGAACCCGACCGGGCGAAAGCGGCTCTTCGCAGATGAGGGTGTAGCGGTCGGTGGCGGGGTGGGCGCGTCGGTGCGGGGATAGACGTCGAGGTCTCCCGATGATGGAAGTTCTGACGCTCGCCATCTGGAAGACCTCGACATGCCCCACGCTACCTTCTCGTCCCCTGATCTCGATGCCTTCTGCGGCCTGGACGGGCTCGGCCTCACAGCCACCGGCCAGCGCATCGAGACGGGCCAGGCAGTTCTGGAGTGCCGGGTCCTCGCGGACGATCAGTGGTGCCATCGCTGCGGCCAGGCCGGAGTTCCTCGCGGCACGGTCCTCAGGACGATCGTGCACGTCCCCCTCGGCTGGCGACCGACGATGCTGCAGGTCAGAGTGCGTCGCTACCGCTGCCCGGACTGCTGCACCGTGTGGCGTCAGGACACCACAGCCGCTGCCGCGTCCCGCACGAAGCTGTCGCGCGACGCGGTCTTCTGGGCACTCAAGAGCGTGGTCATCGACCGGATGTCGATCGCGCGGGTCGCCGAGAACCTCGGCACCGCCTGGCACACCGTGAACGACGCTGTCCTCGAAGCCGGCTCCGAGCTCCTGATCAACGATCCTGCCCGGTTCGAGGGGGTCCGGGTCCTCGGCGTGGACGAGCACGTCTGGTCCCACACCAGAGGCGGTAACAAGTACGTCACCGTGATCATCGACCTGACCCCGGTCCGCGATGGCACCGGAGCCTCGAGGCTGCTGGACATGGTCCCCGGCCGTTCGAAGAAGGTGCTCAAGACCTGGCTCGACCAGCAGGAACAGGGCTTCCGCGACCGGATCGAGACCGTGGCGATGGACGGGTTCACCGGTTTCAAGACCGCCGCTGCGGAAGAGATCCCGCAGGCCGTCGCGGTGATGGATCCGTTCCACGTCGTCGCCCTGGCCGGTGACGCACTGGACCGCTGCCGGCAACGGATCCAGCAGACCACCTGCGGGCATCGTGGCCGATCCGGGGATCCTCTCTACGGGATCCGCCGAGTCCTCCGCACCGGCGCAGACCTCCTGACCGATCGCCAGTGCGGCCGCCTGAGCAGCGTGTTCGCCGCAGACGAGCACGCCGCAGTGGAGGCGACCTGGGGCATCTACCAGCGGATCGTCCAGGCATACCGCAATCCCGATCGCGTTGCCGCCAAGCAGCAACTCACCGCCGTGATCCAGGACCTCGCCGGCAACGTTCCAGCCTCGCTGACCGAGGTCATCACGCTCGGCCGCACTCTGAAACGCCGGGCCGGGGACGTGCTGGCCTACTTCGACCGGCCCGGCACCAGCAACGGCCCAACAGAGGCTATCAATGGCCGCCTCGAGCACCTCCGTGGCACCGCGCTGGGCTTCCGCAACCTCGCCCACTACATCCTCCGATCCCTCCTCGACACCGGCGGATTCAGACCCCTGCTACACCGTCAAATGCGATGAGCCGCATAGGCTCTTCGCAGTTGACGGTGTAGTCGGGGGTGGGCGGCTGGTTCGTGGATAGACGTCGAGGTCTTCCAAGATGGAAGTTCCTACACTGCTCATCCGCCGGAAGACCTCGACTTGCACCACGCTACCTTCGCCGCGCCCGACCTGACCACGTTCTGCCGTCTCGACGAGCTCGGCCTCGAGGCCGTTGGGCAGCGTCTCGAGCCAGATCGGGCGGTGATCGAGTGCCGCGTCGTCGAGGACGACCCGTGGTGTCGGAAGTGCGGCGCCGAGGGCGCGCCACGGGACACGGTGACGCGCCCGCTGGCGCATGAACCGTTCGGGCACGGGCCTACGCCGGTGCTAATCGGGGGGGGCCGCTCCGGGTGCGTGTCCGGCCGCCGCACGTGGCGGCAGGACACGTCGAAGGCGGCCGCGCCCCGGGCGAAGATCTCCCGCGGCGGGATCGGGTGGGCACTCACTGCGATCGTGGTCGACCACCTCACCGTCTCGCGCGCCGCCGCCGGTCTCGGGGTGTCGTGGCACACCGCGAACACCGCGATCCTCGCCGAAGGCAAGCGGCGCCTCATCGACGACCCGGCCCGGTTCGACGGGGTCACCACGATCGGCGTCGACGAGCACGTCTGGCGACACACCCGATTCGGCGACAAGTACGTCACCGTGATCATCGACCTCACGCCCGCCCGCGAGAAGACCGGCCCCGCGCGCTTGCTGGACATGATCGAAGGCCGCTCCAAGTCCGTCTTCAAGCAGTGGCTCGCGGGCCGCCCGAAGCAGTGGCGCGACGGGATCGAGGTGGTCGCGATGGACGGGTTCACCGGGTTCAAGACCGCCGCCGCGGAAGAGCTCCCCGACGCGGTTGCGGTGATGGACCCATTCCATGCCGTCCGTCTCGCTGGCGACGCGCTGGATGCCTGCCGGCGCCGGGTCCAGCAGGACACCACCGGGCACCGCGGGATGAAGGGCGACCCGCTCTACAAGGCCCGCCGCACCCTCCACACCGGCGCGAGCCTGCTCACCGACAAGCAGCGGGCACGCCTGGACGCGGTGTTCGCGAGCGAGGAGCATGTCGAGGTCGAGGCGACCTGGGGCATCTACCAGCGCATCGTCGCCGCCTACCGGGAACCCGACAAGAAGAAGGCCAGGCAGGCCATGCAGGCGGTGATCGCCACGATCACCACCGGGGTTCCCGCGGCGCTCGTGGAGATCCGCAAGCTCGGCCGCACCATGAAGCAACGCGCCGCCGACATCCTCGCGTTCTTCGACCGGCCCGGCACCAGCAACGGCCCGACCGAGGCGATCAACGGCCGCCTCGAACACCTCCGCGGCTCCGCGCTCGGCTTCCGCAACCTCACCCACTACATCGCCAGGTCGCTGCTCGAAGCCGGAGGGTTCAGACCTCACCTACACCCTTGATTCCGAAGAGCCGCGAAAGCCAAAGCGAAGATGGAGAAGCTCATCACCGCGCTGAGCAAGCGCGTCC
>JAKDNE010000035.1 GCA_030451965.1 Brachybacterium sp.
GGGCGGGCAGGGCGGAGTCGAGATCGGGATGGTCGTGAGGATGGTCGTGGTCGTGGTCGTGGTCGTGGTCGTGGCTGTGCTGGTGCGCGGGCAGCAGCTCGCCCGCGACCGTCGGCCAGCCGAGCGCGAGGCGGGCCACCGCCGGGACCGGCACCAAGGACACTCCCGGGCGTCCCAATGTGGTGCGGGTGCTGGTGGGCCGGTCCGGGACGGCACTCGCCCCCGACGCCCACGCCACCCCCACGTCGGCCCTCCAGCTCGAGGCCAACGTCGACGACCTCGATCCGCGGCTGTGGCCGCACGTGATCGACGAGCTGCTCGACCAGGGGGCGCTGGACGCCTGGCACACCCCGATCACCATGAAGCGCGGGCGTCCCGCCGTCACCGTCCACGCCCTGGTCCGTGACGGGGCGGAGAAGGCCACGGCAGAGCTGCTCATGGACCGCACCGGCACCCTCGGGGTGCGGATGCATCGCGTGGAGCGCCTCATCCGCACCCGCGAGTTCGCCGAGATCGAGGTGCGGGGGCAGCGGATCGCGGTGAAGATCGCCCGCGACGCCGCCGGCACCGTGGTGCGCCGCGAGCCGGAGTTCCGGGACGTCGCCGAGGCGGCCCAGGTGCTCGGGGTCAGCGAGCGGGCGATGCTGGACCTCGCGAAGGAATCGGCGACCTCCCTGACGGAACCGCTCCCCTGACGGATACTGGACAGGACTCATTGATGCTTCCCGGGAGGTTCCCATGGCTGCCCTGTCCGACGCGATCACCACGACCCTCGATCGGGCCCGCAAGTCCCCGCACGGTCGGCACGCTGAGCTGCTGGTCCACGACGGGCCGCTGCGGCAGACGATCATCGCGCTCCTGCAGGGCATGCGCATGTCCGAGCACAACTCACCGCCCGCCGC
Organism: Brachybacterium sp.; assembly: GCA_030451965.1. Taxonomy (GTDB): domain Bacteria; phylum Actinomycetota; class Actinomycetes; order Actinomycetales; family Dermabacteraceae; genus Brachybacterium. Next base: position 903 of record JAKDNE010000035.1, read on the forward strand.
CTCCATCCAGATGATCCGCGGCCGGGTGACGGTCACCGGGGAGGAGACCGTGACCCTCGAGACCGGCACCATCGAGGAGCTGACCCATCACCGGCACTCGGTCGAGGCGCTCGACGATTCCGTGTTCCTGCTGACCACCGTCACCAGCGTCCCCGGTGCCGAGAGCCACCACGCCCCCAGCATCCACACCAGCGAGACGCTGCGGGTGCGCGAGGACGAGTGAGCCTGCTCAGGAGACCTCTCCCCCGCCCTGGCTCGCGAGCCGCAGCCAGGTGTCCACGACGGTGTCCGGATTCAGGGACATCGAGGCGATGCCCTGGTCCAGCAACCACTCGGCGAGGTCGGGGTGGTCGGAGGGGCCCTGCCCGCAGATGCCCACGTACTTCCCCGCCGCGCGGCAGGCCTCGATCGCCCGGGAGAGCATGAACTTCACCGCCGGATCCCGCTCGTCGAAGGCGTCCGCGACCAGGGCCGAGTCCCGGTCCAGACCGAGCGTCAGCTGGGTCATGTCGTTCGAGCCGATCGAGAAGCCGTCGAAGTGCTCGAGGAACAGTTCCGGGGTGGCGGCGTTCGAGGGGATCTCGCACATCATGATGACCTGCAGGTCCTTCTCGCCCCGGACCAGTCCGTGGGTGGCCATCAGCTCGATGACCCCCTTGCCCTCGGCGGGCGTGCGCACGAAGGGGATCATGAGCTTCACGTTGGTCAGGCCCATGTCCTCGCGCACGAAGCGCAGCGCCTCGCACTCCATCGCGAAGCAGTCCGCGAAGTCCTCCGAGAGGTAGCGGGAGGCGCCGCGGTACCCGATCATCGGGTTCTCCTCCTCGGGCTCGAACAACGTCCCGGCCAGCAGGTTCGCGTACTCGTTGGATTTGAAGTCGCTCATCCGCACGATCACCGGCTCCGGCGCGAACGCCGCGGCGATGGTCGCGACGCCCTCGGCGACCCGCTGGACGAAGTACTCGCGCGGGGAGGCGTAGGCGGCGATCTTCTGGTTCACCTTCTGTGCGATCTCCGGCTGCTCGGTCTCCAGCCGGTCCAGTTCCAGCAGCGCTCGGGGATGGATGCCGATCTGGCGGTTGACGATGAACTCGAGCCGGGCCAGGCCCACCCCGGCGTGCGGCAGCCGGGAGAAGCCGAAGGCCTGCTCGGGGTTGCCCACGTTCATCATGATCTTCGTGCGCAGCGGCGGCATCGAGTCGACCTCGGAGGAGGAGATGGTGAAGTCCAGCAGCCCCTCGTAGACGAAGCCGGTGTCGCCCTCGGCGGCGGAGACGGTGACCTCGTCGCCGTCGGCCAGGTCCGCGGTGGCGGAGCCGGTGCCGACCACGGCGGGGATCCCCAGCTCGCGGGCGATGATCGCGGCATGGCAGGTGCGGCCGCCGCGATTGGTGACGATCGCGCTGGCACGCTTCATGATCGGCTCCCAGTCGGGGTCGGTCATGTCGGCGACCAGCACCTCCCCGGGACGGAACTCATGCATCCGCTCGACGGTGTCCAGCACCCGCACGGGCCCGGCGCCGATCCGGGCACCGATCGCCCGGCCCTCGGCACGGACCGGTCCGCGGGAGCCCAGGATGTACTTCTCGACGGTGTTCCCGGCGCGGGACTGCACCGTCTCGGGGCGGGCCTGGAGGATGTACAGGCCGCCGTCGGCGCCGTCGAGGCCCCACTCGATGTCCATCGGCCGCCCGTAGTGCTCCTCGATGATCAGCGCCTGGCGGGCGAGGTCCGTCACCTGCTGGTCGGTGAGGGAGAGGCGGGAACGCTCGGCAGGGTCCACTGCGATGAACTCGGTGGTGCGGCCGACGGTCGCATCGTCGGTGTAGACCATCTTGGTGGCCTTCTCGCCGGCGGCGCGCTTGAGGATCGCGGGGCGGTCCTCCCGCAGGCCGGGCTTGTACACGTAGAACTCGTCGGGATTGACCGCACCCTGGACCACGCCTTCGCCGAGCCCGTAGGCGGAGGTGATGAACACCGCCTGGTCGAAGCCGGATTCGGTGTCCATGGTGAACATGACCCCGCTGGAGCCGAGATCGGAGCGGACCATCTTCTGCACCCCGGCGGAGAGCGCCACCGCGGCGTGCTCGAAGTCGTGGTGGACGCGGTAGGCGATCGCCCGGTCGTTGTACAGCGAGGCGAACACCTCGCGGATCGCGGTGAGCACCGCATCGATGCCGCGCACGTTCAGGAAGGTCTCCTGCTGCCCGGCGAAGGAGGCATCGGGCAGGTCCTCCGCGGTGGCCGAGGAGCGCACCGCGAACGAGGCCGCCTCGCCGCTGCCGGCGGCGAGCTGCTCGTAGGCGGTGCGGATGTCCGCCTCCAGCTGGGCCGGGAACGGCTGGGCGACGACCAGCTCCCGGATCTCCCGTCCCGTCTCGGCCAATGCGATCGTGTCCTCGGTGTCCAAGCCCTCCAGCCGCTCCTCGATCCGCTGGGCGAGCCCGGTCGCGCCGAGGAACTCGCGATATGCGTCCGCGGTGGTGGCGAAGCCGTCGGGAACCTGCACCCCCAGCCTGGTCAGGTTGGAGACCATCTCGCCGAGGGAGGCGTTCTTGCCCCCCACCTGCTCGAGGTCCGACATGCCGAGCTCGGAGAACGGGCGGATGCTCTGCGTCATGGCGTGCTCCTTCAGTGGTGGGTGCTCAGAGCGGGGTGGTCCCGCGGCGGGCGAGCGATTGGAGGATCAGGGTGGAGATCTCCTCGACGGATTTGGTCGAGGAGTCGACGAAGGGGATCCCGTGCACGTCGTAGACGCGGCGGGCCCGGGACAGCTCCCAGCGGGTCTGTTCGAGGGAGGCGTAGCGGGAATCGGGCATGCGCTCGCTGCGCACGGCCGTGAGCCGCTGCGGGGAGATGAGCAGACCGAAGCAGCGGTCGGCGACGCCGGCGATCGAGGCGGGCAGCACCTCGCCGGCCAGATCCTCGTCCACCAGCGGATAGTTCGCCACGAAGATCCCGTGCAGCAGGGCGAGGTACATGCTGGTGGGGGTCTTGCCGCAGCGGGACGGCGCGATGAGCACGACATCAGCTTTCTCGATCGCCCGCACGGACTGGCCGTCGTCGTGCTCGATCGCGAACTCGACCGCCTGCATGCGGCGGTTGTAGCGGCGGGAGTCCCCCACCCCGTGCAGCCGCGCGGGGGCGTGGTCGCCGGTGACCCCGAGCCGGTCCTCGAGCTGGGCGAGGTGGCCGCTGACGAAGTCGATCACCGGCGCTCTCGTGGCCCTCAGCTCCTCGCGCACCGCCTCGTCGACCACGGTGAGGAACACCAGCGGGGCGACGGCGCCGTCCATCGCCGCATCGAGGTTCCTGCGCACCTCACGGGCCTCCTCGACGGTGCGCACGAAGGGCATCAGCCGCCGCTCGAAATGGATCGTGGGGAACTGCAGCAGCAGGGCGTTGCCCATGGTCTCGGCGCTGATGCCGGTGGAGTCGGAGATGAAGAACACCGGGACGGCCGAGGAGGCGGCGGGCCCGGCGGAACCGGCAGGAGCGGCGGATCCCTTCGCTCCCGGCGAGGGCCTCCCGGCGGCGGAGGGCAGCGGTGGCGGGATCGGAAGATCTGCGTTCACAGGGCGCCCCTTGCTCTGGGCCCGGTGGCGGGGCACCGGGGACACGTCGATGTGCTGGGCTCACCGTAACCGGGAGAGCCGGGACAGGGAGGGGTCATCCACGAAGGTGGCGCGGCTCACCACCGCAGTGCGCGAGATCAGCGACGTGCGCGTTCACGTGAGCATGAACGCGCATGAGGTCAGTGCAGGCTCGTCTCGGATGCGCCGGACTCCCTGACCCGTCCTCCCCGACCAGCTCACTCGCGGGTCAGGATCCCCACCAGGAAATCGTCGCTCGCGGGGCGGAGGTCCCAGGTCCCGAAGCGCTGGCTCAGCCGCAGTCCGCCGGCGGCGGCGTCGGCCACGAAATCCGTCAGCGCGTACCCGCGGTCCAGCCCGAAGCCCACCACCAGGCGTCCCTCGGGCACGAGGTGCGCGGCGAGCCGGGCGAGCGCAGGGCGGCGCTCCGCGGCGGACAGGAAGGTCAGCACGTTCCCCGCGCAGGCGATGAGGTCGAACGTCTCGTGCAGCTCCAGCACCGCGAGGTTCCCGACCTCCCAGCGGGCCCCGGGATGCTCCGTGCGGGCGACTTCGATGAGGTGCGGATCGAGGTCCACCCCCGTCACCGCATGCCCGACCCGGGCGAGATGGCCGCCCAGGCGTCCGCTGCCGCAGCCGGCATCGAGCACATGGGCGCCGCGCGGGGCCATGGCGTCGAGCAGGCGGGCCTCGCCGTGGATGTCCTGGCCCGAGGCCTCGAGGCGGTGCCAGCGCTCGGCATGGTGGCGGGCGTGCCGGGGATCGCGACGCACCGCCGCGGTCCAGCGGTTCTCGGCGGGGCCCGGCAGGGAGGAGGTGCTCACGCGGCGACCCGCGAATCGTCGCGGATCTGACCCACGAGCTCCTCGAGCATGTCTTCCAGGGTGACGATGCCGATCACCGTGCCGGTCTCGTCGCTCGCCGCCCCGAGATGAGCCCCTGAGTCCTGCATCGAGGTGAGCGCCTGGCGCAGCGGCGCGTCGGCCCCGACCACCGGCAGCGCCCGGATGCGGGCGGCGGGGATCGGCTGCTCCCGCTGCTCCTGCACGGAGTCCAGCAGGTCCTTGATGTGGACGTAGCCGGTCAGGCGGCCATCGGCGGCTCGGACCGGGAACCGGGAATAGCCCTCGATCGCGGCGGCCTCGGCCTGCGCGGCGGTGACGCCCTCGGGCAGGGTGGAGATCTTCTCCAGCGGGATCACCAGGTTGGCCACGCTGCGGGCCTCGAAGCGCAGGGCGCCCAGCAGGAGCGCCTCGTCGTTGTCCTCGAGCAGACCGCCCTCACGGGATTCGCTGACCATCGCCGCCACCTCGTTGCGGGTGAACACGCTGGTGACCTCGGTCTTCGGGGTGACTCCGAGCATCCGCAGCACCAGGTTGCCGCAGGCGTTCAGCAGCCACAGCAGGGGGCGGAGCGCGGTGACGATGCCCATCAGCGGCGGGCTGAGGATCAGTGCCATCCGCTCCGGTCCGGCCAGGGCGATGTTCTTGGGCACCATCTCGCCGAAGACGACGTGGAGGTAGGTGACCAGGGCGAGGGCGATCACGAAGGCGATCGGGTGGGTGAGGGCGCCCGGCACGCCGAGCAGCTCCAGCGGCCCGTCGATCAGATGGGCGATGGCGGGCTCGCTGATCGCACCGAGGGCGAGGGAGCACACGGTGATGCCCATCTGCGCTCCGGCCATCATCAGCGAGACCTGCTCCATCGCGGAGATGGTGACCTTGGCGGCCCAGCGGCCCTCGAGCGCCTTCGGCTCGACGACCGAGCGGCGGGCGGAGATCAGGGCGAACTCGGAGCCCACGAAGAACGCGTTCAGCAGGAGCAGCAGGAGGGTGAGGGCGAGGCCTGTCGGGGTGCTCATCGGTCTTCCTCCGTCTCGTCGTCGTCCTCGTCGTCGTCCTCGATGATCTCGACCGTCACGTGGACGGTCTCGATCCGCATGCCGTCGACCTCGATGACCTCGATCCGCAGCTGGGCGGGCGTCTCCCCCGGGGCGGGGTCGGTGTCCACGAGCACCTCGTCGCCGACCTCTGCGAGGCGGCCCAGCTCCATCGTGATGAGCCCGCCGAGGGTGTCGTAGTCCTCGTGCTCGGGCACGGTGACGCCGAGGCGATCGGTGGCCTCGTCGGGGCGCATCCTGCCATCGAGGTCCCAGGAGCCGTCGGGCTCGGGGGTGTCGTCCATCTCCTCGTCGTGCTCGTCGCGGACCTCGCCGACGATCTCCTCGACGAGGTCCTCGAGGGTGATGAGCCCGGCGTGATCGCCGAACTCGTCGACCACCACGGCCATCTGCAGGCCGCCGGCGCGCAGGGTGTCCATCAGGTCGTCGAGCGGGACCGTGTCCGGCACGAACGTCGCCGTGCCCATCACCGCATCGACCAGGGTGGTGGGTCGCTGGTCGAAGGGGACCGCGAGCCCGTGCCGGATGTGGGCGACGCCCGCGATCTCGTTCTCGTCGTCCAGCACCGGGAAGCGGGAATGGCCGGTGACCCGGGCGAGCTCGAGCAGCTCGGCCACGGAGTCCCCGACCTCGAGGGAGTCCATGCGTCCGCGCGGGACCATCGCGTCGTGCGCACGACGGTCGCCGAAGGCGAGGGTGCGCTGGACCAGCGAGGCGGTCTCCGCGGCGAGCGCGCCCTCGTCGGCGGAGCGCTTGACCAGCACCGCGAGCTCGTCGGCGCTGCGGGCGGAGCTGAGCTCCTCCTGCGGTGCGACACCGAGGGCGCGCACCACGGCGTTGGCATTGCCGTTGAACAGGCGGATCGGCAGCTTGAAGACCGTGGTGAACAGGCGCTGGAAGCCGACCACGAACTTGGCGGTCCGCAGCGGCTCCGCGATCGCGAGGTTCTTGGGGACCAGTTCGCCGAAGATCATGGTCATCCCGGTGGCGAGCACCAGGGCGATGGTCACGGAGATCGAGCGGGCGGCGACCTGGCCGAGACCGGCGTCGAGCAGGCCGGGGCCGATCAGCGCGGCGATCGCGGGCTCCGCGAGGAAGCCGATTCCCAGGTTCGTGACGGTGATGCCGAGCTGGGCGCCGGAGAGCTGGGTGGAGAGGGTCTTCATCCCCCGCAGGACGCCGCCGGCGCGCTTGTCGCCAGCAGCGGCGGCCGCCTCCACCTCGTTGCGGTTGACGGTGATCAGGGAGAACTCAGCGGCGACGAATCCGCCACAGGCGGCGATCAGCACGAGGCCGACCGCCAGGGATATGAGGGGACCGATCAGGTCCATGGACGGATCCCCCCATGGGAAGTGATGAGTGTCAGGCCCGAAGGCCTGGGACTGTCACTGGGGGCGTCGCTGGCGGCGCTCATGATCTCCTGGTGCTCCTCATGACGACTCCGACGATCGGAGGCGAATGAGGGAATGTTACAACCCGCTCCCTGGGCGCGGGGGCTGACGTGGAGGACGCCTCACAGCTCAGCCGCCCGTCGCTGCAGGAAGGAGGCGACTGCGCGCAGCTCGACCTCGTCGACCGCGTGGCCCAGCTGCGGCCTGCGCTCCTCCTCGAGCCGGGTGTGGTCGCTCAGGAAGTCGCGCACCGCCTCCTCCCGCCCGTCGGCGAAGTGCGGATCCATGCCGCCGTGCCCCCACAGCACCGGCGGGGACACCTCGGCGAGCGCGGAGTCCCCGGGCATCGGGGCGGGGAACGGGAATCCGGAGAGGTTCACGACGAAGTCGACGGCATGCGGATCACGTCGCAGCAGCTGCAGCGCGAGGGCCCCGCCCTGGGAGAAGCCGATGGCACCGACGACCGGGGCGTCCTGCGCAGCGATCCAGCTCTCGACCGCAGCGGCCGAGGCCTGCAGCGCCTCCGGACGCTCCGGGTCCATCGGCATCTCGAACCAGGCGTAGCCCTGGACGTATCGATAGATGCCGCGCAGGGAGGCGTAGGTGAAGTCCGCGGGCAGGAAGGGGACCAGCCCGGCGAGGTCGTCCTCGTCGCTGCCCAGGCCGTGGAGCAGGAGCACGATCGGAGCACTGCGCGTCCTGCCTGGATCCGAGCGCACCACGGCGTCCTCGTCGATCTCCGTCGCGATCAGCTCGACCGGTGCGTACTGGGAGGCGTTCGTCATCACTGCAGGATATCCGGCGCAGCCTCCGGGCAGGGGAAGACCCCCAGGCTGCGCTGTGCGCTGGTCGGAAGGACGAGATCCGACCCCTGGGGGTCCCGGCAGCTCGGTGGTATTCGCTGCGCGTCCGGATGAACGGTCGCCTCAGCGGCGAGCCACCTCACACGTCCGATGAATAATCAATTCTCGGATCACCTCCTTCCCGGTGTGTCCCCACCGTAGGACCGCCGCGCGAAGAGCGCAACGGATTATCCATCGTGCTCGGCTCCGGCTGGAGGGAGTGATGCGGTCACCGCTGGAGCGATCCCCGCCCCCGCCGGAAGATGGCCGCAGCGCTCTGAGACAGCGCTCGAATGGCAGGATGTATGTCGGGCGCGAGCCCGAGACACCGCCGTCCCCTCGAGGAGACCCACCATGCAGTCTGTCCTGATCGATTCCCTGGAGAAGGTGCTGGGCGATGCCGCACCGCGTCCGGCCGCAGTGATCGGCGGTGTCCACGCCTCCGGCTTCCTCGGCGAGGTGCTGTCGGTCCAGGCCGCGCTCCGCCTCGAGGCCGACGAGACCCCGGACCTGCGCGTCGAGCTCACCGGTGAGATCGCCGGCAGCGCCCGCGTCCATGCGGTGCGCCGGGTGCCGGTCTCCTCCCCCGCTCCCGAGAATCCCGACGAGCACTACCTCGTCACCGAGCCGGGCGACTACCCCGACCTGCTCGAGCCGGTCACCGACGGTGTCGTGCGGATGGGCCTGGGGATCTGGGAGGCCCTGTGGATCGACGTCGTGGACGCCGCCCCCGGGCAGCACGACCTGACCCTCACCCTGGCCGACGCCACCGGTGGGCAGGTCCTCGCCGAGCACGTCCTGACGCTGCGCGTGCACGGGCACCGCCTGCCGCCGCTGTCGATCACCAACACCCACTGGTTCCATGTCGACAGCCTCTCGACGTACTACGACGTGGAGGTGTTCTCCGAGCGGCACTGGGAACTGATCGAGAGCTTCCTCGTCTCGGCCCGGGAGATGGACGTGAACAGCGTGCTCACCCCCACCTGGACACCGCCGCTGGACACCGCCGAAGGGCACACCCGGCCGTTCGTCCAGCTCGTCGGCATCCGCGAGGAGGGCGGTGAGTACGCCTTCGACCTCTCCCGCCTGGACCGCTGGCTGGACATCTGCCGCCGGCTCGGCTTCACCGGCCTCGAGGTCGCGCACCTGTTCACCCAGTGGGGGGCGCTGAACACCCCGGCGATCCAGGTGGAGACGGCCACGGGCCTCGAGCACCGCTTCGGCTGGCATGTCTCGGCGACCTCACCCGACTACCGTCGTCTTCTGGAGGCGCTGATCCCGACGCTGCGCGCCCATCTGGCTGAGCACTGGGACGGACGGGTGCTCTGGCACATCTCGGACGAACCGCGCGAGCACCAGCTCGAGGACTATCGCGCAGCGAAGGCTCAGGTCACGGACCTGCTCGAGGGTGCGGAGGTGGTCGACGCCCTGAGCCCCTTCGCCTTCGCCGAGCAGGGTGTGGTGGACACCCCGATCGTCGCGACCAATCATGTCGGCCCGTTCCTCGAGGCCGGTTGGCACCCCTGGGTGTACTACTGCGTCTCCCAGAGCCGCGACGTCGCCAACCGGTTCATCGCCCTGCCCTCGGTGCGCAACCGCGTGCTGGGGCGCCAGCTGTTCGCCTTCGAGGCTCCCGGCTTCCTGCACTGGGGCTTCAACTTCTGGTGGGCGCAGTACTCGGTGCGCCCGATCAACCCCTTCGAGGACACCTGCTCGGGCGGCGGCTTCCTCGGCGGCGACGCCTTCGCCGTCTACCCGGGCCCCGACGGCACACCCTGGCTCTCGCTGCGCTACCGCGTGTTCGCCCAGGCCATGGCCGATCACCGGGCACTGACCTGGCTCACGGAGCTCACCGATCGTCCGAGCGCGACGGCACTGATCGACGAGGGCGGCACGCTGACCTACTCGTCGTTCTCCTACGACGTCGATGAGCACCTGCGCGCACGGCACGCGGTCGACGAGAAGATCCTCGCCGCCCTGGAGGGCTGAGCCTCAGAGCTCGGGCAGCTCCTGCTCGGCGGTCTCGGCCTCCATGCGGTCCTCCTCGCGGTTGCCCTGCTCGGCGGCCGTGGCGTCGTCCCCGCCGCGGTCGCGGTCCGTGTCGAAGCCGTAGCCGTCGGCGTTGCGGGAGTCCGGTCCCTCGGCGGCGACCCGGTCGGTCTCGAGGGCATCGTCGATGCTCACCTCGTCGAGATCCTCGTCGGCGCCGCGCTCGTACTCGTCCTCGCTGGTTGCGGCGATCCGGTCGAGCTCGGGGTCCTCGGCGGGGTTCTGCGGCTGTGTCATGGCGTCTCCTCACATCGGGGCGTCCGTGCGGCGACCGTATCACCGGCGCTCCACTCGGCCCCGACCGCCCGGACGCCGCGCAGACGTCGAGGCCGCCACGGTTGATCCATGGCGACCTCGACGGTCACTGCGGGGCGGGTATCAGCCCTCCGGACGCGGCGGCACCGGGCCCGGCGCGGCGGTGCCGGGTGCGGCTGCCGGGGCGGGCTTGTGGGGCTGCACCTTCTCGAACTTGGCGAGCTGACGGGCCGCAGCCTCGCGACCACCGAGCCCGAAGGCCAGCATCGCGGCTGCGGCGGCACCGATCACCAGTGCGCCGAAGGCGATCTCGATGATCGAGTCGGCCACGCCCATGGACTTCAGGCCCATGGCGACGAACAGGACGATCACAGCCCACTTCACGACGGAGCCGGCAGTGCCCTTGAGCACCTTGCCGACGATCATCGCCAGGAAGAAGCCCGCGGCGATGATCGCGCCACCGAACAGCACATTGCCGCCCAGCTCGAGGACCTGCGAGAGGATCGCGGTGATCTGCGGGAAGCCCAGTGCCTGGGCGCCCATCACGGCGAAGAACAGCACCACGGCGATCTCGACCACGCGCAGCACGGTCGGGGTGGCGGAGGAGCCCGGCGAGAGGATCTCCTGCTTGGTCAGCCAGCCGTCGATGCCGGATCCCTCGAGGATCGGACGGAACAGGCCGGAGACGAAGCGGGCGACGAGCACGCCGATCCCCACCAGCACCACGGCGGCGATGATGTTCGGGATCGCGGTGAACACCGCGGTGAGCATCGCGGAGGCGGGATCGGAGATCGAGGCGATGCCCAGGATCTGCAGCGCGGCGATGGACACCACGATCATGATCAGGGCGAAGACCACGGAGGCGAGGATCTCGGGGACCTTCGACGCCGGGGAGGCGGCGCCGCCCTGCGGTGCTGCCGGGGCCTGCTCACCCTGTGCCGGGTCGCTGTGACGCCCGGCGGAGGTCACCCCGCCGGTGGCCTTCTCGAAGCCGGACTGGGCGGTGCCCAGCAGCTTCCCGAAGTCCACGGCGTTCAGCGCGGTGGTGATCAGGGCCCGGACGATCTTCGCGATCGTCAGACCGATGATGAAGACGAAGACGGCACCGATGATGTTCGGGATGAAGCCGAGGCCCTGTTCGAGCATCGAGATCACGGGCGAGAGCACCTGGGAGAGCTGGAAGATCCCGAGGATGATGATCAGGCCCAGCAGCCAGACGACCATCGAGGCGATGGTGCCGATCGAGTTGCCGAGCGCCGCTCCGTCCACGCCGGGCCGACGGAGGGCCGGTACCTTCTGCGTCAGGCCGGCCACGCCCTTCTTGACCAGCATGGCCAAGATCGCGGTGATGACGAGGATGACGACGGCGGACAGGACCTTCAGTCCCAGCCCCGCCCAGTCGAAGTTCGATAGTGAATCCACGGGATCCTCCGGAGTTCGAGGGGAAGTCGGTCACCGATATCCGCCGCCGGTCTGAGGATCACCGGACGGTCATCGGCTGAGGAATCGTCACGGTTCCTCCAGGTCGAGCATGACTTATGGCCTGCGTCACGTCCAGACGCACTGGTCACAGGGATTTCCCATCAAGCTGTCAGGTCCCGCAGAAGGTCAGGAAATGTTCACCGCCATCGCCCGGTCCCTCGAGATGATCGAGTCCGGTACGGCGGGTGAATGGTGCGGACACGGCCTCGAGCAGCTCCTGCACGGGGTCCAGGTTCCCCAGGTGCGCCGCGCGCAGCGCCGCCTCGAGGTGGACGTTGCGAGGGATGTAGAGCGGATTGACGAGGGCCATCTCCGCGGGCGTCGCCGACCGCCGCGCCTCCCAGCGCCGCATCCACTGCGCGAAGGATGGGTCGGTGACGAGCTCCGTGGCCCTGCCCTCCCCGAGCGCCCGGAAGAAGCCGGTGTGGTCGACCTGCTGCTCCTCGAGCAGTGCGAACAGCTCCTGACCGAGGGTGAAGACCTCCTCGGGGGGTCCGCTGATCCCCAGTTTGCGGGCCATCAGGCGGGCCCAGGCCTGCTGATACCAGCCCTCGTACTGCTCGAGCACCGCGGTGGCCTGCTCCACCGCGATATTCGGGTCCGTCTCCTCCAGCAGCGGCAGGAGGGTCTCGGCGAAGCGGGAGAGGTTCCACAGGGCGATGCCGGGCTGACTGCCGTAGGCGTACCGACCGCCCCGGTCGATCGAGCTGAACACGGCATCATGACGATGGACGTCGAGGACGGCGCAGGGTCCGTAGTCGATGCCCTGGCCGGACAGGGCCATGTTGTCGGTGTTCATCACGCCGTGCACGAAGCCCAGCAGCATCCAGCGGGCCACCAGCTCCGCCTGGGTCCGGGTCACCGCCTCGAGCAGACCCAGCGGCCCGTCGGCCGACGGGTGGTGACGCCGGATCGTGAACTCGACGAGGCGCCGGCGCACCTCCTCGTCCAGGTGCCAGGTCGCATACTCGAAGGTCCCCACCCGCAGGTGGCTCGCGGCGACCCGCACCAGCAGCGCGCCGGGTTCCGGGGTCGCGCCCTGACGCGGGGCGATCTGCTCCCCGGTGCTCAGCACGGCGAGCGCCCGACTGGTGGGCACGCCCGTGGCGTGCAGCCATTCGCCGAGGACTGCCTCTCGCAGCATCGGCCCCACAGGAGCCTTCCCGTCGCCGCCGCGGGCGAAGGGGGTGCGGCCAGAACCCTTCAGGTGCAGATCGCGATGGCGGCCGTGGGTGTCCACGAGGTCGCCCAGCAGCACCGCCCGACCATCGCCGAGCTGCGGGTTCGGGCTGCCGAACTGGTGGCCGGCGTAGGCCTGTGCGGTGGTCCCGTCGATCTGCCCGGTCAGCAGTGCGAGACCCTCGTCGCCACGCAGCCACGCCGGGTCGAAGCCCAGCTCCGCGGCGAGCGGCTCGTTCAACCAGACGATCTCGGGACGCGGCGGCACGTCGGCGCTCCAGGGGACCGAGAGCTCGGGGAACGCGCGGGCGTAGCTCTGCTGGAGCACCGGGACGGGCGGGTCGAGCTTCTCCATCTGGCCAGTCTCCCACCTCCGGTGCCCTGCCGCTTGACGGCTCCGGGCGCGGGGAGCACACTGGTCATGCACATTGTGCAACCCCCTTACGTAATAGTGGTGGGGACCTGCGACGCGAGAAGGACCGATGGCCACGGCGCTCTCCCATCCCTCGGCGGTCCGGTTCGCCAACGCGCGCGACTGCATCGTCGTGCTGCGTGAGGCCACCTCAGCACTGAGTCTGGCCGAGCTCGCCGCGGCGACAGGGCTCTCCCGCCCCACCGTCGAGGCCGTGCTGGAGGACCTGCGCGCCACCGGGCTGGTCGCGCCCGCGCCGGCCGCGATCCCGGGAGGCGCCGGACGGCCCGCCCGCCGCTTCGGATTCGACGCCTCCGCGGCGACGGTCGCCGCCTTCGACATCGGCACCAGCACCGTGCGCTGCCTGGTCTCCGACGCCGCCGGACGCGTCCTGGCCCGCTCCTCCGCGCCCACCGCGGGGTCGGACCCCCTCGGTGCGCTCGCGCAGGCGCTGCCCGAGACGGGAACGGCACCCACCGCGGTCGGTGTCGCCGTTCCCGGCATCCTGGGGCCCGACGGCCGCATCACCCAGAGCCTCGCGGTGCCGGGCCTGAACGGCCTCGACCTCGGCGCGGCGCTCGCCGACAGACTGGGCTGCCCGGTGGCGATCGAGAACGACATCAAGCTCGCCGCCCTCGCCGAGCATCATCTCGCCCCGCCCGCCCACAGCATCGTGCTCCTCCAGCTGGGCCACCGGATCTCCGTCGCCGTCGTGGTCGGCGGGGAGATCCTGCAGGGCGCCCACCGCCTCGCCGGCGAGCTCGGCAGCCAGCGCGGGATGCGCTGGACCGACAGCTCGGTGCGCGGCCGGCTGACCTGGTCCACCGGCGACGACGGACACCCGCTCCTGCAGCGCGCTGCCGCGGGGGACACCGCCGCCCGGACGGAGGTCGAGGAGTTCTGCGCACAGATCGCTCCCCGGCTGGCCACCGTGCTGCTCACCGTCGACCCCGAGCGGGTCGTCGTCGGCGGCGGGCTCTCACGCGCCGGCGAGACCCTGCTGGCGCCG
>JAKDNE010000364.1 GCA_030451965.1 Brachybacterium sp.
AAGATCGTCTTCGCCTGCGACGCCGGCATGGGCTCCTCCGCCATGGGCGCGACGGTCCTGCGCAAGAAGGTCCGCGCCGCCGGCTTCGACGACGTCGAGGTCACCAACAAGGCGATCTCGAGCCTGGACGACGAGTGGGACGTGGTGGTGACCCAGAAGGAGCTCACCGACCGGGCCCACCAGCGCACCGGCTCCGCCGTCCACGTCAGCGTGGACCAGTTCATGAACTCCCCGCGCTACGACGAGGTCGTGGAGCTGGTGGAGCAGCGGAACTCCGAAGGCGGCGCCGCAGCGGAGAGCGCGGCCGCAACCACGGCGGCCACGCCGCCGCAGGGTCGCCACGCCGCCGAACGCCCGCAGGAGGAGGCGCCCGCCACCGCTGCCCCGTCGGACGGCGCGGCGATCCTCGCCGCCGACTCGATCGTCCTGTCCGGCACCGCCCGTGACTCCGCCTCCGGCATCGACGAGGCCGGTGACCTGCTGGTCGCCGCCGGTGCCGTGGACGAGGGCTACGTCGCCGCCATGCATGACCGGGAGGCCACGGTCTCGACGTTCATGGGCAACGGTCTGGCGATCCCCCACGGCACCAACGAGGCCAAGTCCAGCATCCAGCGCTCGGCGATGTCCTTCGTGCGCTACCCGGACGGGATCGACTGGAACGGCAACCCGACCACCTTCGTGATCGGGATCGCCGGGGTCGGCAACGAGCACCTCGAGCTGCTGCAGAAGGTCGCCATGACCTTCTCGGACCCTGCACAGGTCCAGCGCCTCGAGGACGCGACCACCACCGAGGAGATCCTCGAGATCCTCGGCGATACGAAGGAGTGAGCCAGCGATGAAGGCAGTACATTTCGGCGCCGGGAACATCGGCCGCGGTTTCGTCGGTCTGCTGCTGCACGAGGCGGGCTGCGAGGTGGTGTTCTCCGACGTCGCCGAGAGCCTCGTGGAGCAGCTCAGGCGGGCCGACTCGTACACGGTCAGCACCGTCGGTCAGCACCCCACCACGACGGTGGTGGACGGGTTCCGGGCGCTGAACTCCGCCCAGGACCCGGAGACGCTCACCGAGGAGATCGCCTCGGCGGACATGGTCACCACGGCCGTCGGCGCACGCATCCTGCGTTTCGTCGCGCCGAGCATCGCCGCCGGGATCGCCGCACGTCCCGCCGGGGCACCCCCGCTGGCCGTGATGGCCTGCGAGAACGCGATCAACGCGACGGATCTGCTGGAGCAGGAGATCCGGGCGAGCTTTCAGGGCGACGACCTCGAGGAGAAGGCGCTGTTCGCCAACACCGCGGTGGACCGGATCGTGCCGGTGCAGGCCGACGGCGCGGGCCTGGACGTCACCGTGGAGGACTTCTTCGAGTGGGCGGTCGAGCGCGGCCCCTTCGGCGGGAACGAGCCCGATGTCCCGGGGATCACCTGGGTCGACGACCTCGGTCCGTACATCGAGCGGAAGCTGTTCACCGTCAACACCGGCCATGCGACGACCGCCTGGCACGGCTGGGCGGCGGGCCACGCCACCATCGCCGAGGCGATCCGCGACCCCGCGATCAAGGCCCAGGTCGAGACCGTGCTCGCGGAGACCTCCGCCCTGCTGATCGCCCAGCACGGCTTCGCCGAGGACGACATGGCCTCCTACCGCGCGAAGGTGCTGGGCCGCTTCGCGAACACCGCCCTGCCGGATCCGGTGGAGCGGGTGGGTCGGGGGCCGCTGCGCAAGCTCTCCCGCGAGGACCGCATCGTCGGCCCCGCCGCCGCACTCGCCGAGCGGGGGATGGAGCACGACGGCCTGCTGTCCGCCTTCGCCGCAGCGCTCTCCTTCACCCCGGACGGGGACGAGGAGGTGGACCGCCTGCAGGAGCTGCTGCGCACCAGCGACGCCGACTCCGCGACGCTCGAGATCACCTCTCTCGCGCCCGACCATCCGCTGCATCCCGAGGTGCGTGCACTCATCGCCGCGCGCCTCGCGGGATCCTGAACCCACCGCCCCACCACCCGAGACGATATATTCCCCTCACAGCACGTGAGCCCACGAAAGGTACACACCATGGCAGAGCGCACCGTCAAGATCGCCAGCTCCTCCGGGCTCCACGCCCGCCCCGCCGGCATCTTCGCCCAGGCCGCGGCGGAGCAGCCTGCGACCGTCACCATCGAGAAGACCGGCGGCAACGCCGTGCAGGCCTCGAGCATGCTGATGCTGATGACCCTCGGCGCCGGCAAGGGCGATGAGGTCACCCTGCGCGCCGAGGGCGAGGGCGCCGACGAGTCGGTCGACGCGCTGGCCACGCTCCTGGAGAAGGATCTCGACGCCGAGGAGTGAGCCGAACGACGCATGCAGGAACCCCCGGAACCTCCCCTCAGCGGGACGGTCCGGGGGTTCCTCGGTTCACAGCCCGAGCTCGCCGAGGATCGGCAGCCCGGCGCGGACCGCACTGATCGCGTCATCGGCGGTGCGGGCGGCGAGGGCCTTCGCCGCGAGCTCCTTCGCCTGCTCGAGGGTGACGGTGGAGAGCACCTTCGCCACCGCAGGCAGGGACCGCGGGGTCATCGACAGGCTGTTCACGCCCAGCCCCACCAGCACCACCGCGAGGCCCGGCTCCCCGGCGGCCTCGCCGCACACTCCCACGGGCTTGTTCGCGCTCTCCCCGAAGGCTTCCGGATCGCCGCCCGCGGCGCGGGCCCCGTCGCAGGTGGCCCCCACCAGCGCGAGCACGGAAGGCTGCCATGGGGTGTTCAGATGGGCGAGGGAGCCGAGCTGACGGTCCGCGGCCATCGTGTACTGGGTGAGGTCGTTGGTGCCGATGGAGACGAAGTCGCACTCCGTCAGGTGGCGATCGGCGGTGAGCGCCGCCGCAGGGGTCTCGACCATGATCCCGGCCGGTGCGAGGTCGCGCTCGCGGCACATGGCGATGAAGTCCTCGGTCTCCTCGACGGTCGCGATCATCGGCGCCATCACCCAG
>JAKDNE010000365.1 GCA_030451965.1 Brachybacterium sp.
CCGGCGAAGGCGCTGCGCCGGGCCTGCGCGGCATCGTGCAGATCGCGCAGCGCCTCGGCCAGGTGCTGCAGCATCACGGTGGTCGGTGCCCCCGTCCGCTCGCACACCGTCAGGGCGGTGCTGAGCGAGGAGACCATGTCGGTGCGGCGGAGGTGGTCGCTCGCGGCGCGGCGGAGGTCGGCGCCCGCGGCGGCGGCCCGGGCGAGGTCCTGCAGCTCGCCCGCGGGGAGTGAGCGGCTGAGCGCCGCCCAGGCCTGGCGCGGACCGGCTCCGGAGCTGATGACCGTGGCCAGCTGCTCCACCAGATGCGCCATCTCGAGCGGCCCGGCGCCGTCGCGGCGGGTGCGGCGCGGCGGTGCGGGTACGGGCGAGCGGACGAGTGGCGGGGTGAGTACCCACAGCAGCACCGGCAGCACGGCGACCACGACGGTGATCATGCCGCTCTCCGGTGCTCTGCAGGCGGTGCGTAAGAGGCGGTGAGCCGGCCCGCGAGAGCCGCGGCCGCAGGGCCCTCCTCGAGGCGTCCCTCTCGCACCCGCAGCGCCGTCACCGCCTCGAGCAGACCGTCCTCGCCCTGTCGCAGCAGTGCGATCTCCTCGAGGGCCCGCACCCCGCGGCGACGGCCCAGGTGGACCACCACCTCCAGTGCGCTCGCGACCTGGGAGGCCAGCGCCGCACGGTCGAGGCCGCCGAGGGCCCCCAGAGCTTCGAGCCGAGCCGGGACATCGGCCGCAGCGTTCGCATGGACGGTGCCGCAGCCTCCCTCATGACCGGTGTTCAGCGCCTGCAGCAGCTCCCGCACCTCGCCGCCGCGGCATTCACCCAGGACGATCCGGTCCGGGCGCATCCGCAAGCTCTGGCGCACCAGAGCGGTGAGATCCACGGCGCCGGCGCCCTCGCTGTTCGGGTGCCGTGATTGCAGGTGGACGACGTGGGGGTGGTCGACGGACAGCTCCAGCACGTCCTCGACCACGACGATCCGCTCGGCGGAAGGGACCTGCCCGAGCATCGCCGCCAGCAGGGTCGACTTCCCGGTGCCGGTCCCGCCGGTCACCAGGAACGGCACGCGCGCGGTGATGATCGCCTGCAGCGCCGCGCGGGCGTCGGGACCCAGGGCGCCGAGCTGTTCGAGGTCCTCCAGGCCGAGGCGCCGGGCCGCCGGCAGGCGCAGGGAGAGGATCGCGCCGCCCGGGGACAGCGGCGGGAGCACGGCGTGGAAGCGGATGCCGGAGGGCAGGTGCGCATCCGCCCACGGCATCGCATCGTCCAGGCGGCGGCCGCCGACGATGGCCAGTCGGACCGCCAGGTCCCGTGCCTGGGCGGGCCCCATCCGGTGAGCGGTGGGGTGCAGACCGTCGGCGTCATCCACCCATACCGTGCCGTCGTCGTTGACCAGCAGATCGGTGACGCCGGGCGCGACGAGCTCCTGCAGCGGGCCGAGCCCGTCCACGTGATCGCGGATACGGGTGGTCAGCTCGAGTGTCGCCGCCGCACCCAGCACCCGGCCCTGCCGCCGCAGCACCCGCACGATCCGGGGGACGTCCACCGTGCCGGGGGAGCGCACCAGGTCCTCCCGCACCAGCTCGAGGAGGCCGGGGAGATCCTCCGACGGCAGAGGCACCGCTGCGTCGTTCATGCCCGCGCCCCGGCATCGAGCCGCGCCATCAGCTCGCGGGCCGCACGGTCGCCGCCGCGCCGACGCACGTCCAGCAGCGGCACGGCGCCGCGCGGGGAGTCACGGAAGGACGTGGCCAGGGGGAGGGCGAGGTCCTCGCAGACCTCGCCGGCACCGAGCGGGCCGCTGCGCCGCACCACGGCGTGCGCGAGCCCGCTGGGCAGCTGCCAGGTCCGCAGCCTGCGAGCCGCCGCGCGCACCGCATGATCGGTGGCGGGGACGACCACCAGCAGCTGGTGGAGATGCTCCGCCGCCGCGGGGACCAGCGCCGGGCTCAGGTCCACCACCACCGTCCCGCCCAGCACGGAGAGTGCCGAGAGCACGGGCGGGAGCGTCTGCTCCGTGGGACCGGCGTCCTCGCCGGCGACCAGCAGCCGCACCTCGTCCACCTGGGGCCTGACGACGGGGAGGCTCTGCACGCGGGGCTGCCCCAGTCCGAGGCTTCCCGCCACCTGATCCCCTCCAGCGCAGGGGCCTCGACCAGCAGATCCGCGCCGCCGCCGAGTGGGTCGGCGTCGACAAGGGCGATCGGCCCCCGTACCCGCGCCGCCGCCGCCAGACGAGCCGCGAAGCTCGAAGCTCCCGCCCCGACGCAACCGCCGACCACTCCCAGCAGCATCGCGGAGGAGCGCGGCCGGGCCAGCTCGGCGAGCCGGGACAGGAGCTCGTCCGAACCGGCGGGCAGCGGGAGCACGGCCCGGGCTCCGGCCGTGAGCGCCGCCGACCAGACCTCGGCGGGGACGTCGGGGGAATCGGCCACCACCAGCAGGGGAGCGCCACCGCGGCCGAACGAGCGGCCGCCGGCGGCGAGTTCGACGGCGTCGGTCACCGTGCAGACCGTCGCCGCATCGCCAGACCCGTCGACCAGGTCGAGGCCGACGGCCGTGGCGTGGTCGAGGACCAGCTCTCTCAGCATCCCGTCGGTGCCCGCCCAGTGGGCCACCGGACGATCCGCGGCACCCGGGACGGGAGCGACCCGCTCGGGGTCGGGGAACCGGGAGCGCCGGCGGTGGGCCGTGACCCCCGGGCCACGCGAGGGCTCGGTCGGAACGGCGGCGTCGGCGAGTCCCGGCACGTTGTTCCGCGCGTCGGTGGAGGGAGTGATCGTCCTGGTCATGCAGTCATCGTGGCTGCGCCGAGCGGGTCGGACCAGGGGCGCTCGAGGACGGTGGACAACCTGCCGCTGTGGAGGAACGGTCAGTGGGACGAGGGTCCCCTGTTGCCTCATGTCAAGATGCCCGCTTGGTCTTCTTCGTTGCCTCACCTGAT
>JAKDNE010000366.1 GCA_030451965.1 Brachybacterium sp.
CAGGCACTGACCGGCCTGGCCGGCATCGACGGCGTGCGGATCATCGGTCCGGCCCCGTCCGCTCAGCGCACCGGCGCGGTCGCCTTCGACGTCACCGGGCGTCACCCCCACGACGTCGGCCAGGTGCTGGACTCGCTCGGCCTCGAGGTGCGGGTGGGCCACCACTGCGCCTGGCCGCTGCACCGCCGCTTCGGCCTCCACGGCACCACCCGCGCCAGCTTCTCCGTCCACACCACCGCCGCCGAGGTCGAGGCCTTCGTCTCCGGCGTCGCCCACACCGTCGAATTCTTCGGATCCCTCTCATGAGCACGCCTCTCTCCGCCCTGTACACCGAGCTCGTCATCGAGCACGACAAGCGACCGCTGCATGCCGGCCTGCGCGAGCCCTTCAGCTCCGAGGTCCATCACGTCAACCCCGTCTGCGGGGACGAGATCACCCTGCGTCTGCAGCTGTCAGCGGACGGGGCCGAACGGATCGAGGACATCTCCTACGACGCCGTCGGCTGCGCCATGAGCCGAGCCTCCGCGTCGATCATGGCCGACCTGCTGATCGGCCGGACCGTCGCCGAGATCGAACCCGTCCAGTCCCATCTCGAGGAGGCGATGCGCTCACGCGGCCGCGTCGACGGGGACGAGGACCTCATCGGCGACGGTGTCGCACTGCTGGGTGCGGCGAAGTTCCCTGCCCGGGTCAAGTGCGTGCTGATGCCCTGGAAGGCCTATCAGGCGGCGCTGGTCGAGACCCGCGCCCTGGGAGCGTGAGAGTGATGAACGGTCTCCCCGCTGCCGATGCCCCTGCTGCCGGCGCCCCCACTGTCGGCACTGTGACCGGGGTCCTCGAGGCCGCCTACCCCGTCCGGTGGGCGGAGGCCTGGGACCGGGTGGGCCTGGTATTGGGGGAGCGCGGCGCGGCCGTGCGACGGGTGCTGCTGGCGGTGGATCCGACCGTCGCAGTGGCCCGCGAGGCCGTCGAGCGCGGCGCGGAACTGCTCGTCACGCACCATCCTCTGCTGCTGCGCGGAGTGAGCTCCCTGCCCGCCGACGAGGGCAAGGGAGCCGTGGTCACACACCTGTTGCGCCAGGGCACCGCCCTGTGGTGCGGACACACCAACGTGGACCGCTCCTCCCGCGGCACGGTCGGGGCCTGGCTCTCAATGCTGGACCTCCAGGAGCCGCGGCCGCTGATGCCGGGCGAGCTGCCGGAGCAGGCTGGGCACGACTCGAGCCGCTTCGGCCTGGGAGCTGTCGGCTCGTTGCCCGACCCCACCACCGTGGGGGCGCTGGCGGCGGTGATCGCCGATCGCGTGCCGGCCACTGCCCGCGGGATCCTGCACACCGGTGACGCCGAGCGGGAGGTGCGCACGGTCGCCGTCTGCCCCGGGGCCGGGGACTCCTTCCTCGAGGCGGCCAGAGCCGCCGAGGCTGATGTGTACATCACCTCGGACCTGCGCCATCACCCCGCGCTCGAGCACCTGGAATCCGCCGCCGACCCGGCCGCGGTGCCGGCCCTGATCGACGTCCCGCACGCCGCGAGCGAGGCGCTCTGGCTGCCGCTCGCCCAGGAGCTGCTGGTCTCCGCGGTGCCCGGTCTTGAGGTGCTGCTCAGCGCGCACACCACCGACCCCTGGAGCGGTCGCCTCCCCTGAAGCGCTGGCCCGCATGTCAGGACACGTGGTCCACGACCAACAGCCTGTCCCCGTCGAGCTCGACCCGCAGCTGCCCGTCCAGTCCCTCACCGACGGCTTCGACGACGTCCTCGGCGGTGGTCGGGGCGCGGTCCAGATCCAGCAGCACCTGGGTCACCAGGCCCCGGTACCGCTTGGCATCGTGGGAGATCACCTTCCGCACCCCGGCCCGTTCCTGCACCGGCGCCACCTCGAGCACCCGCACCCCGTCGCCGCTGCGCAGAGACATCATCGAGCGGTAGCCGCCGGAGCGGCAGTCGATGACCAGCGGCGAGGCGCTGCGGGCCTGTGCAGCGCACAGCTCGGACGCGAGGGGACGCAGCTGCTTGCCCCACCAGGACCCGGCCTTCCCCAGCCGGGAGAGCGAGGATCCGGAGGAGAGGCGATAGGCGGGGATCCGGTCGCGGAAGGCATCCACGAGACCGAACAGTGCGCTCTGGATCAGCACGTCCCTGCCCTGGACGGGCACGAGGTCGGGGGCCAGCTGGTCGTAGAGCACCCCGGAGTAGACCGTCAGGGGCGGTGCCGTCGGCTCCTGCTCCAGATGCAGCATGCGCCCCACCAGTTCGGGGGCGGAGGCAGGCACACCCAGGTGCGCGGCCGCCTCGGGCCCGGCAGCGGTGCGCCGGGCGGCGCGCAGCATCGTGCGCCGCGCCTCGCCCAGCTGCGGCATGCACATCGCGTCCAGGTCGAGAGGTGCGCCGTCGACCTCCGACGGGCGGGTCTTCGTCTCCGAGGGCGGCAGCATGATCAGCATCCGTCCATTCTCGGCGGTCCGCGGCGGCAGGCCCGGCAGGGCCGGGGAGACCTTGCGCACGTGCGCCTGGCTGCGTGGTGCGCAGAACGCACGGCGGTGGCCGTCGTAGACTGCTCACGGACCAGTCGGCCGGGCAGCCGCGTCCACGGGGCTCCGGCCCCGTGGCCGAGGAAAGTCCGGGCTCCATCCGGCACGGTGGTGGGTAACACCCACCCGGAGTGATCCGCGGGACAGTGCCACAGAGAGCAGACCGCCGCCGCACCCCTCGGGGCGCGGCGGTAAGGGTGAAAGGGTGGTGTAAGAGACCACCGCGGCCTCGGTGACGAGGCCGGCACGGTAAACCCCACCGGGAGCAAGGTCAGACAGGGAATTTTCGAGGGCGCCGGCCCGAGTTCCCGGGTGGACCGCTGGAGGTCGTCGGCAACGGCGACCGTAGAGGGATGGCTGCCGATCACAGAACCCGGCTTACAGGCCGACTGGTCCGCCCCGCG
>JAKDNE010000367.1 GCA_030451965.1 Brachybacterium sp.
GCCCCCGGGAGCACAGTCGCTCCCGGGGCATATCCCCTCATCCCAGGATTCCCCGGAGGACCGAATGAACGTCAACGACGGCACGCCTGCTTCCACCGCGGCGGAGGAGAGCAGCTCACAGCAGCCCCTCGACACCGAGACCGCCGAGACGGGTGAGGCGGCAGAGACCGCCGAGACCTCGACCCCCGCCTCCGCAGCGGCGGGCGGCATCGCAGCTGAGGACGCTGCACCCGGCGGCACCGCGGCCGCCGACGGCTCCACCCCGTCCGATGCACCGACCGCGGGTGACGACGAGGAGCACCCCGGCGAGACCGCCGAGGAGCGTCTGCGCCGCCTCGAGGAGGAGGGCGACATCGCCGCCGACTACCTCGAGGAGCTCCTGGACATCACCGATCTGGACGGTGACATGGACATCGACGTGGATGGCGACCGGGCCTCCGTCGAGATCCGCGGCGCGGACAGGCTCGTTCGTCTCAACCGGCCCAAGGGTGAGCTGCTGGATGCCCTCCAGGAGCTCGCACGTCTGGCCGTGCAGACCCGCACCGGGCAGCGGTCCCGGCTGATGCTCGACATCGGCGGCTTCCGGGCCGAGCACAAGAGCAGTCTCGAGGAGCTCGCCGCGACCGCGATCGCCGAGGCGAAGGAGTCCGGTGCCGAGGTGCCGATGCGTGCGATGAACCCCTTCGAGCGCAAGGTCGTCCATGACGTCGCCAAACGTGAGGGCCTGCGTTCGGAGTCCGACGGTGATGGCAAGAACCGCCACGTCGTGATCTACCCGGCATCCTGAGGTCTCCTATGCACCCGCTGCCCGACTCCCTGCGCCCGACGGCCGAGCGTCTCTTCGGTGAACGCCTCGAGCTCGCCGAGCGCTTCGTCGCGCTGCTGGCCGAGCAGGGGCCCGAGCGCGGCCTGATCGGTCCTCGCGAGGTCGATCGGCTCTGGGAGCGGCATCTGTTGAACTGCGCCCTGATGGTCGACGGGATCGATGCTCTGGACCACCCCGTCCGCACTCTCGCCGATGTCGGCTCAGGTGCAGGCCTGCCCGGTGTGGTGATCGCGATCGCGCGCCCCGAGCTGCAGGTCACCCTGATCGAGACCATGCAGCGTCGTACCACCTGGCTCGAGGAGGTCGACGCCGAACTGGGTCTCGGTCTCGAGGTGCTGCGGGCCCGGGCGGAGGACCTGCACGGCCGGCGCAGCTTCGAGGTGGTGACCGCTCGGGCGGTCGCCGCGCTCGACAAGCTGGCCCGCTGGACGCTGCCGCTGGTGGCCGACGGCGGTTCGTTGCTGGCGATGAAGGGCTCCTCGGCGGCGGACGAGGTGGAGAAGGCACAGAAGGTCCTCACCCGGCTCGGAGGCGTGGATCCCACCATCTCGCTGTACGGGGCGGGCGAGGTCGAGGTTCCCACTACAGTGGTCCAAGTGCGTCGCCGTGCGAAGGCGACCAGGAAGGGAGACGCACGTGGCTGAACAGCGCGATGATTCGTCCCCGGGGCACGGCGCGATGGAAGACACCCCGCTGATGCGAGAGCTCACCCGGGACCATGCCCGCCGGAAGAAGCTCGAGGGTCTCGACTTCCCCCGGTCGGGAGGAACCCGGATCATCACCGTCGCCAATCAGAAGGGTGGGGTCGGCAAGACCTCCACCACTGTGAACGTCGCCGCGGCGCTGTCCATGGGCGGGCTGAACGTGCTGGTGATCGATGCTGATCCGCAGGGGAACACCTCCACCGCGCTGAGTATCGAGCACCATGCCGAGATTCCCAGCATGTACGAGGTGCTGGTGGAGTCCGCGCCGCTCTCCGACGTGGTGCAGCAGGTGCCCGAGATGGCGGGCCTGTTCTGTGCTCCGGCCACCATCAACCTCTCCGGTGCCGAGATCGAGCTGGTCTCGCTGGTGGCCCGTGAGAACCGGCTGCGCAATGCGATCCGTGACCATCTGGAGGAGCGCTCGAAGCAGGGGCTGGAGCCGTTGGACTACGTGCTCATCGATTGCCCGCCCTCCCTCGGTCTGCTGACGGTCAACGCCCTGGTCGCCGCGCGCGAGGTGCTGATCCCCATCCAGGCCGAGTACTACGCGCTCGAGGGCCTCTCGCTGCTGCTGAACAATATCGACCTGATCCGTCAGCACCTGAACCCTGACCTGGTGGTCTCCACGATCATGCTCACGATGTACGACGCCCGGACCCGGTTGGCAGCCCAGGTGGCCCAGGATGTCCGCGATCACTTCCCGGAGCAGACGCTGCAGACCTCCATCCCGCGTTCGGTGCGGATCTCGGAGGCGCCCAGCTATGGCCAGACGGTGCTGACCTACGATCCGAGCTCGAGCGGTGCGCTCGCGTATCGTGCAGCAGCTCATGAACTGAATTCCCGCCCCGCTCCTTGACCCCGCTCCACGGATCCTTGACGCGATGGTGCAGGCGGGACCCTTGGACACCTCGACGGCGACGACATTTCTCGGAAGGACAACGGCCATGACGCAGAAGCGAGGACTCGGTCGAGGACTCGGTGCCCTGATTCCGGGCGCCGGCTCGACCCCTGCGCCTGAGCAGGAGCTTCGTACGCGCACGAGCTCGGCCGCGAGCCCTGAGGGTGAGTCCGGGAGCACCCGGCCGGTGGATATGTTCTTCTCCGGGGAGAGGACCACGCGCGAAGAGGAGAATGCCCAGCGTGAACGGGCCGGTGCCCGCGACCTGGCCACCGGGATGGCCCGCGCAGCCGCCGAGCGACGTGGCCGGGCCGGCAGCACGGCGGGGCGACGCTCCACCGGGACCGTCTCCTCCCCGACGATGAGCGACGGCACGGAGAAGACCACCCCGGCCGCCCCGTCCGCCCCGCCCACCCCGGCCAGCCCCCCCTCCAAGTGCGCGAACGGCGGCGATAGAGCGAAGCGGTCCACGGCATCGGGAGGGAAGACGG
>JAKDNE010000368.1 GCA_030451965.1 Brachybacterium sp.
TGTGCCAGGCCCTCGTCGACGACGGGGACGAGGTGCTGGTCCCGCAGCCGGACTATCCGCTGTGGACAGCCTCCGTCTCGCTCGCGGGCGGCCGCGCCGTGCACTATCGCTGCGACGAGGAGGAGCACTGGTGGCCGGACGTCACCGACATCGCTGACAGGATCACCGAGCGCACCAAGGCGATCGTGGTGATCAACCCCAACAACCCCACCGGTGCGGTGTATCCCGAGCACGTGCTGCGCGACATCGTCGAGGTCGCCCGCACGCACGGGCTGATGATCCTGGCCGACGAGATCTACGACAAGATCCTCTACGACGACGCGGTCCACATCCCGATCGCCTCCCTGGCCCCGGATCTGCTCTCGATCACCTTCAACGGACTGTCCAAGTCGTACCGGGTGGCCGGCTTCCGCTCCGGCTGGATGGCGCTGCACGGCCCGAAGGACGACGCCGAGAGCTTCATCGAGGGACTGAACGTGCTCTCCAACATGCGGCTGTGCCCCAACGTGCCGGCCCAGCACATCGTGGCCACCGCGCTGGGCGGGCAGCAGTCGATCAACCAGCTCATCCTGCCCGGCGGTCGGCTGCGCGAGCAGCGGGACGTCGCCTACGAGGGTCTGACCTCGATCCCGGGGGTCACCGTCCAGAAGGCGCAGGGTGCGCTCTACATGTTCCCGAGGATCGATCGGGAGATGTACCGGATCGACACCGATGAGCAGTTCGCCTACGACCTGCTGCGGGCCCGCAAGCTGCTGGTCACGCACGGCACCGGCTTCAACCTCGCCACCCACGACCACTTCCGGCTGGTCACCCTGCCGTCGGTGGAGGTGCTGGCCGACGCGATCGACCGGATCGGCGACTTCCTGGGCACCATCCGCCGCTGAGCGGTCCGACGGTCGGGGCGGGGCCCCGAGCGGGGCGCGGACGATGAGCCCAGCGTGGCGGGGAGCGGGAGCACAGAACCGAGGGTGACGCCGGTGACCACCGAAGCTGTTCTGGAGCGAATGTTCCAGTAAGCTGGTCACCAGTCGCGCCATCGTCCCGTCCTCAGCGGGCCGGACGTCGAGCGGGACCACGGACGATCGCGAGCGCATCGGGAGGGACCATGGGGCGACCCGCCGCCTTCGACCGGGAGGACGTCGTGCGCGCCGCGCGCGACGTGTTCTGGCGCGAGGGCTATGAGGGGGCTTCGATGACCGCCCTCCAGCACGCCACGGGCCTGAACGCGAGCAGCCTCTACCATGCCTTCGGTGCGAAGCGCGGCCTGTTCGATGCTGCGATCAACGACTACCTCGACCAGGTGGTGCGGCCCGGCCTCGCCCCGCTGCGGGCGTCGGAGGTCGCCCCCGAGGCCCTCCCCGACTACTTCCGCACGGCCCGCGAGCACTTCGCGGACCTGTCCGGCCGTACCGTGGCCGACGGCTGTCTGCTGGTGAACGCGGCCTGCTCCGGGCTCGCCCGGGACGGAGGCGTCGCCGAGGTGGTGCGCGCCTATCGGGCAGAGCTGCACGCCGCGTTCACGCGCGGCGCCGCCGCTCTGCGTCCCCGCCGTATGCCTGCAGACCGCGAGCGGCTGGTGGAGACCTGCGTCTCGCTGCTGATCTCCGCGCTGGCCATGATCCGGGTGGACCACAGCGCGGCGCTCGCCGCCCTCGACACCGCCCTCTCCCATCTCGAGGACGGGAGCACCCCGTGAAGCCCCTCGATGCCACCGAGGCTCCCGCTGTCGGCGGGTCCGCACCGGTCAGGGGCGCAGCAGCACCTTGCCCTGCCGGCCGTCGGTGAGGGTCGCCGCGACGGCATCGACGACCTCGTCCAGGGCGAAGGTGCCGGCCGCGGGCAGCGTCACCTCGCCGGCGAGCACGCGGGTGACGATCTCGGTGAGCAGTCGGTGTCGCACCTCAGGGTTCATCTCCGCGGAGACCCGGGCGCCCCAGAAGCCCTCGACCGTCAGGTTGCGGAAGATGATCGGGCCGGAGGGCAGGGCCATGGTGCTGCCGCCCATCGCACCGAAGACCACCAGTCGGCCGCCCTGACCGAGCAGCGACATCACCTGCCCGGCGGCGTCACCGCCCACGGAGTCGAGGCCGGCTGCGACGTGGGCGTCGCCGATCATCTCCCGCGCCTGCTCCTCCCAGTCCTCCTGATCGGTGGCGATGACGTCGTCGATTCCCTGAGCCGCGAGCTCCTCGATGCCGCTGCTGCGGCGCACGAGGCTGATCACCCGCAGGCCACGGGCGCGGGCGAACTGGGCGACCAGACGGCCGACGGCGCCGGTCGCGGCGTTCTGCACGAGCGCCTCGCCGGAGGCCAGGTCGAGGTGCTCCAGCAGTGCGACTGCGCTGAACGGCATGGCGACCAGCTGCGCAGCGGCGTCGTCGGGCAGCTCCGCCGGGAGCGGGAGCAGTGCGTCCGCGGGTGCGATGAACAGCTCCGCCCAGGCGCCCGGGACGCCGGTGACCGCCACCCGGTCGCCGACGGCGACGGAGTCGACGCCGGTGCCGAGCTGCTCGACGATGGCGACGGCTTCGCTGCCGGGGACGGCGGGGAGCTCGGGGCGGACGCCGTAGCTGCCGCGGATGGTCCACAGGTCGTGGTGGTGGATCGGGCTCAGGACGAGCCGCAGCAGCACCTCGCCGGCAGTCGGGGCAAGGGCCTCGGCCGCGACGGTCTGCAGGACGTCGGCGGGCTCGCCGAAGTGGTCGTGGGACACGCTGCGCATGGGGAACCTCTCTGTAGTGGAACGGTCACTACACAATAGTGGATGCGGCGGCGGAGCGCGCCACGGATGTGAGGCGGCAGACGACGAGCGGGGACCGATGCCGGGTGATGGCTTCGGTCCCCGCTCGAGGGTGCTCGGGGTCGCGGATCAGGCGTGGGAGGGCTGGTTCACCGCGTCGCGGGAGACGCGCACCATCT
>JAKDNE010000369.1 GCA_030451965.1 Brachybacterium sp.
CGGCGACTGGAAGCTCGCCGCTGTGCTCGGCATCGCGGCGACCTCCACGGCGCTGGGCACCCTGCTGCCGATCCTCAAGGATTCCGGTGTCCTCGGCGCCCCGCTGGGCAAGGCGACCATGATCCACGGGGCCTACGGCGAGCTGCTGCCCGTCGTGGCGATGTCCCTGCTGCTGACCACGCGCGCCACCGGGCAGGCCGCAGCCGTGCTGGTGCTGTTCGCGGTGCTGGCGGTGGTGACCGTCGCCGTCCCCGCCCGGCTCTTCCGGAAGGTGCCGCTGCTGGGCCGTGCGTTCGCCGCCGCGTCGAACTCGACCATGCAGACCACCGTGCGGATCACGGTGTGGATCATGATCTCGCTGATGCTGCTGACCGCGGTGCTGGAACTCGACGTCGCCCTCGGGGCCTTCGCCGCCGGGCTGCTGCTGCATGCCGCGCTGCGCGGCACAGCACCGGACCATGTCCAGGAGATCATGCACAAGGTCGAGGTGCTCGGCTTCGGTCTGCTGATCCCGGTCTTCTTCCTGACCAGCGGGATGAGCATCGATGTGATCGCTGTGATCGACGTCTGGCCGCTGCTGCTGGGGTTCGTGGGGATGATCGTGCTGGTGCGCGGGATCCCGGTGGTCGCGCGCGAGCTGTGGACCTCCACGGGATCGCAGCTGAGCACTCCGCGCGAGAAGATCGCGCTGGGCCTGTACGCGGGTACGGGGCTGCCGATCATCGTCGCGGTCACCCAGATCGCCGCGTCCTCGGGCCTGATCTCGATCACGATCGCCTCGGTGATGGTCACCGGCGGGGCGATGACGGTGCTGGTCTTCCCGTTGCTGGCCTCCCGGCTCACCCGGGCCCCGCAGCCGGCAGAGGGCGCGCGGAGCTGACGCCGAGGCGCGGTCGTCCTCGCGCCGAGGGACAGCGCGTCGGTTTCGCGCTGCCGGGTCTCGAGGTCGGTGACGGGGGCCGCGTCCTGCCGGGTCAGCTCCTCCTGGGGGCCCAGCGGGCGTAGGTGACATGCGAGGTGAAGGCGTGGTGCTCGAGCAGCTCGAGCCGTTCGCGGTGTCCCTCAGGGAACAGCCGGCGCCCGCGGCCCTGGACGTAGGGGTAGGTCCATAGCCGGTACTCATCCACCAGCCCGGCGGCGATCAGGGGATGGCACAGGGAGATGCTGCCGGTCAGCGAGATCTCTGCGCCCTCGCACTGCTTCAGGGCGCGCACCGTCTCGACGGGGTCGCCGCTCAGCACGGTGGAGTGCTGCCAGGCCGGGTCGGTCATGGTCGAGGTGACGACGTACTTGGTCAGCTGGTTCAGCTCATCGGTGATGCCGGTGGTGTCGTCGGTCCGGGCCGGCCAAAAGCCGCGGAAGTCCTCGAAGGTCTGCCGGCCCAGCAGGAGCGCGTCGCAGGCGGCGCTGTCCCGTTGGAGGATCGCGCGCTGGTCGGGTGGGGAGTCGGTGGGGTCGAACCAGTCCTCGAGCATCTCGATCGAGCCGTCGACCGTCATGTTCTGGGTGATCACGAGCGGACGCACAGGGCCTCCTCGGTGGCCGTGGAGCAGTGTCTTCTGACCCCGGCGCGCGACCTCCACGTCCATCGCTGCGGGGTGGTGGAGTGTAGACCCCGGCACGCCGCACCGCCATGGGTGGAGCGCCTGCGAGAGGGTGGCCTGCATGGGGAGTTCTCCCCGGGCAGTTCAGCCCATCGCGCTCCTGGCCGTGTGCCCGTAGATTCCAGAGGGCGGGTGCGGGACTCTCCTGGGGAGAGGCACCGGCACGAGGCTCATGCGGGCGGGAGTCGCGGGATCGACGGTGGGGGCCGACGATCCGGCGGTGATGATCGCTCCGCCCTGGGCCTCGTGTCCGGTGTGCGAGGGGCAGCACCGGTCAGCGGCTCACAGTTGCACGAGACCCTGGATGAGCGAGAGGGTCGCTCCGGCCATCGCGATCACGATCACCCAGCGCATCGCCCGGGCGCCGTGGACCCGGCGGGACAGCGCGTTGCCGCCGATCAGCCCGATCACGAGCATCCCCAGCAGCAGCGCCCATCCGGCGCTCGGCAGCGTGGGCAGTGCCCCCTTCGTGATCAGGGCGGCGACGCCGAGCACGGCGAAGTGCAGCTGGGCGGTGGCGGCGAAGCTGCGATGCTCCCACTGGGTGGCCAGTGCATAGACGACCAGGCCCGGTCCGCCCACGCCGGCGGTCACGGTCATCACGCCCGAGGCGAACCCGCCGCCCGCGCCCACCCAGAAGGAGTTCGGCACCTGCAGCGACCGCGACACGATGGTGAACAGCAGCCCGGCGATGACCAGCAGGCTGATCGCGATCGCCAGCACCGGCGCGGGCAGCCACAGCACCAGCAGCGCTCCGGGGACGGTGCCCACGATCCCGGCCGGCACCACCTTCGCGGCGCGCCTCCAGTCCAGGTCGGCATGGATCACGGTGAGGTTCAGCAGGGCGGCGACGATCCCGCACACATTGGTGACCAGGATGCCCTCGAAGGGGCCCAGCGCCATCACCAGGAACGGCGAGGACAGCAGCGCGAAGCCCATCCCGGTGGTGCGCACGGAGACCGCACCGGCCAGGACGGCCAGCGCGGCCAGGCCCAGCGGCCACCACTGCGGATCGATCACTCGAGCCACGGTACGCGGCCGCCGTCGTGGCCGTGCCCCCCGGATCGGCCGCTGCCCAGGGTGGGGAATGTGATTCCGGTGACCACTGGGTCATCGCCCTATTCAGGGCGTCACCAGCGGCTCTACTCTTGTCGTGAGCACAGAAGGCGCGCGAGGACTCCGCGTCTGGTCAGGCCGCGATCAGGCCTGTGCGATGTGCTCCCACCACTGTGAGAAGGAGGGACCCCGTATGGATCCGCGCCATGACGTCACTGCCGGCCACGAACTGCAGGCCGCAGCCGAGACCGG
>JAKDNE010000370.1 GCA_030451965.1 Brachybacterium sp.
GGGGGCGGGGGGCCCCCCCCCCCCCCCGGGCCCCCGCCCCCCCCGCCCCCCCGCCCCGCCCCCCGCCGCCCGGCCGCCCGTCGACTCGGTGGAAGCGCTGTTCACAGACCGAAGTTCGCCTGCTTGTCCTGCGTCTCGCTGGTGTCGAGATCGCGGAGCTGGTTCTCCAGGTAGTTGCGCAGACGGTTGCGGTAGTCGCGCTCGAAGTTGCGCAGGCCCTCGATGGTCTTGTCGAGCTCGGCCTTCTTCTCCTGGAGCTCGGTGAGGGTGAGGCGGGACTTCTCCTCGGCCTCGCCGACGATGCGCTTGTGCTCGTCGTTGGCCTCGGTGATCATGCGGTCGCGCTCGTCCTCGCCGTTCTTGACGTGCTCGTCGTGCAGACGGTTCGCCAGGGCGATGATGCCGGCCGCGGACTGGTCCGGGGTCTCCCGCGCGGGAGCGGGGTCGGCGGCGGGCTGCGGGGTGACGGCCGCATCCTCGGTGCTGGCGGCGGCGTCCTGCTCGGCGGCGGTGTCCTCGTCGGCCGCCGCGACGGCGTCCGTCTCGTCCGCAGTCTCATCAGCGTCGGTGACCGAGGTGGTGTCGACGATCGCGTCGGTCTCACCGGTCGCGGACACATCCGCTGCCGGGGCGACGGTGGCCTCGCCGGTCTCGAGCTCGGCGATGCGGTTGTGCGCCTCCTCGAGCTCCTTCTTCAGTCGCTCATTCTCGGCGATGAGTTCCTTGAGACGAGGTTCCACGTCGTTGTCGAGGAAGTTGTCCACCTCGTCCATGTCGTAGCCCTCGGAGAACCGAACGGGGGTGAACCGCTGATTCTGCAGGTCTTCGGGCATCAGAGCCATGGGTCACCTTTTCCTAGTGATTACGTCAGAAGCGCGGTGTGCGCGCAGTGTCATCAGCCTAGCGGATCCTGCCGAACTTCCCGAACCGGGAGGGCATCACATCGCCAGGCCGCCGAGGACGCGCAGCAGGATCCATCCGACGACCAGCAGCAGCATCAGGCTCAGGTCGAGCGAGACCGCGCCGATGCGCAATGGGGGGATCAGGCGCCGGAGGCCCTTCACGGGCGGGTCGGTCAGCGTGTAGACGACTTCGAACAGCACCAGCACCAGCCCCGTCGGCCGGTACTCCCTCGCGTAGGACTGGATCCACTCGAGCACCAGCCGTGCGATGAGCACGATCAGATAGATCAGGACTGCGAGGTACAGCATTCCTGCGATGAGCTGCACTGGGATCTCAGCTCTGGTTGTAGAAGCTGCCCTCGTCGGCAGAGCTGTCCCCGTCGACCTGGACGAACTCCGGCGAGAGCAGGAACACCTTGGAGGTGACGCGCTCGATGGTCCCGCGCAGACCGAACACCAGGCCCGCCGAGAAGTCGACCATGCGCTTCGCGTCGCCGTCCTGCATGTCCGTGAGGTTCATGATGACCGGCACGCCGTCGCGGAACGACTCGCCGATCGCCTTCGCGTCGTTGTAGGACCGCGGATGGATCGTGGTGATGCGGTGCATCGACTCCTCCACTGCCGGGGCCATGGAGACCACGCTCGAATGCTGACGGATCGGGGTCACCTGGGCCTCCCGTTCGGGTGCGGGCTCGGGGCCGCGCTCGGTGCGGCGAGGCGATGCGGCGACCTCGTCGTGACGGAGCCGCTCGTCCTCGTAGTACTCGTCGTCGACCTCGTTGGCGAGGCCGAGTGCGACCATGGCGTTGCGCCAGGTTCCCATCGCAGATCTCCCAGTCTGTTGTTCACGCTGACCTGGGCCCCAGGGAAGCACGGGGAGTGCGCGGGAGCCCTTGCCCACTGAAAGTACCGTAGGCATTTCCTCCACCCCGGGAGGCGCCCGGCGTGTCGTGGGCGTGTCGGGTGCGGTGGCGCTCACGCGGTGAGCACCCGCCGACCGGTGGACTCACCCGCGACGGATCACCCCGGCGAAGCGGCCGGTGCGCGGGGCGCGGCGGTAGGAGTAGAAGCGCTCGTCCTCGAGGGTGCAGGGATGCTCCGCATCGAGTGACGCCCGGGGCACACCTGCCGCATCCAGCACCGCCACCGCACCGGCGCGCAGGTCCAGTGACGGTGTGCCCCAGGAGGTGAGCGTCCGGGTCTCGGGCAGCAGCGTCGCGGCGTCGTCACGCATGGCGGCCGGCACCTCGTAGCAGGCGCCGCAGATCGAGGGTCCGATGCTCGCCTCCAGGTCCTCGGGGCGGGCGCCGAGTCCGGCCATCGCCTCGACGGTGCGCTGCAGCACCCCGGACAGCAGGCCCTGGCGACCTGCATGGGCCACCGCCACGACTCCCGCGACCGGGTCGGACAGCAGGACCGGCAGACAGTCGGCGACCATGATCGCCAGGGCGACGTCGCGCCGGTCGGTGACCATCGCATCCGCGGTGAGGACCGGCACCGGCCCCGTCGCGGGCAGCACGTGGACGTCAGCGGAGTGGACCTGATCGACGAAGACCAGCGGTGCCCCGATCTCCCCGGCGAGCAGGGCCCGGTTCCGCTCCACGCTGCGCTCGTCGTCCCCGACGTGCCGGGCGAGATTCAGGCCGGCGTGGTCACCGGCGCTCACTCCCCCGCCCCGGCCCGTGAACAGGGAACGGGCCCCGCGAAGACGCGGGGCCCGTGCCGTGAGAGGTGAGCTCACTTGAGGAATGACGGCAGATCGAGATCGTCGTCATCCGACGGCGGCTCCTCGATGTGCGGCGGGCGAGCGGCCTCCCGCTCGGGCGCCCGCGGTGCGGGCTGAGGGGCGACCTGGCCCTGTGCCGTGTCCTGGCCGTCCTCGGAGTCCGCGGCGTCCAGCACCTCGGTCTCGGGCTCTGCGGCGCTCGCCCGCGACGGGGAGAAGGCCTGCTGCGGCAGACCCCAGGCGCCGGGTGCGCCGGCTGCTGCGCCCTGGGCGGGGCGC
>JAKDNE010000371.1 GCA_030451965.1 Brachybacterium sp.
GACCCGCACCGGCACGTCCCAGTGGGACTTCGAGCTCAGCCGCAGCTCGCTCGCGATCTGCGGTGCGTAGTACTCGGTGGGCAGCAGGCTGCTGGGCATGTCCGCCCAGCGAAGCTTCTGGAAGGTGCGCACCTGCTCGGTGAGGATCGGGTACCGGGAGAGGATCACCATCCCGTACTGGCCCGGGAACTCGCCGAAGCCCCAGGCGTCCTCCGGGCCGCCGACGGTGCCGTCCTGGTTGAGGTCGTGACCGCTGGGGACCCCGGTGTTGACCGGCGCCGTGAACGCGTACCGGTACGTGACCGGGCTCTTCTCGTTCTGGGAGACCTCGAGGTAGTTCTTCTGGAAGAGCTCGACCCCCGTCCCGTCCTCATCGTGGTCGAACTCGTTGAGCAGCACGATGTCGGGGTTGTTGATCTGGATGATCTCCGCGACCGCCCGGATCTGCGGATCCTCCCCCACCCCGGTGTCCGTGTCCGCGGCGAGGTCCTCGAGCAGCTGCCCCTCGGCAGTGCGGTGGAGGGACGCGTTGAAGGTGGCGACCCGCAGGCTCAGACCGCTCCCTCGTCGGTGGGACGGCTTCGGCGCGGCCTGGGCTGCAGCGGGCAGGCCGAAACTTGCGGCAGCAGCCGCGGCGAGCGCTCGGCGACGGGTCACGCGAGGAGTCATGACCCCATTGTGCACGTTCGACAGCAAGCGCGACAGCGCCGTGTGGACGACGGTATCTCCGATCTGCCCCCGACCTGCGACCCGACGGCAGACCAGGGCATGGATGTCGTGTTCTCCGGTGCCGGCCGTGCTGTCACTGCTCATGCTGCGGTCTCCTCATCGGCGGGAGCCGTCGTCTTCGACGGCCCGTTCTTGATCTCCTGCCCGGCCAGCCACACCTCATGGATGTCAGCGGGGGTGCCCTGGGCGAAGAGGGTGGCGAGCGCGTCGCTCGCGGTCTCGGTGTGGCGCAGGGCGACGCCGAGGGTGCTCCCCTGCGGCGGCAGGATGCGCACGGCGTCGAACTGCTTGCCCACGGACAGGTCGCCGATCTGGTCGGCGAGTCCGAGGGCGAGGGCACCGGAGCGGGTCACCAGGTGCAGCAGGTCCGCCGCCGTCAGGGTGATGCCCTCCCGGCCGCTCAGCTGCTGGACCAGGTAGGCCTGCAGGCCCTCCTTGAGCAGGCTGAGCCCGGTGCCGGCACCGACGTCGGTGCCCAGCGCGATCCGGACCCCGGCATCGAGATGCTCCCGCAGGGGGAACATGCCGCTGCCCAGGACGCCGTTCGAGCTGGGGCAATGGGCCACCGCGGCGCCGGCCGCAGCGAGCACGGCGAGCTCCTCGGGCTCGGGGTGGACGTTGTGGGCGAACACGGAGCGCTCGGTGACCAGGCCGTGGCGGGCATAGGTGTCGAGGTATCCGCTCGCGGCGGGGAAGAGCTCGCGCACCTGGGCGATCTCCGCGTCGTTCTCGTTGAGGTGGCTGGTGAACCACAGGTCATCAGGGGTGCCCGGCTCCTTCCCGAGCAGCAGGGATCCGGCCGCGGCCAGCATCTCGTCGGTGGTGGACAGGGAGAAGCGCGGGGTGACCGCGTAGCGCAGCTGGCCGCGCCCGTGCCAGCGCCGGGCCAGCTCGCGGCTGGCCTCGAGGGCTGCCGCGGGGGTCTGCAGCAGGTCCTCGCGCAGCAGGCGGTCGCTGAGCACCAGTCCGGTGGTGATCCGATGGCCGCTCTTCTCTGCCTGCTCGAACAGGGCGTCGACGGCGCGGGGGAAGTGCGAGCCGAACACCAGTGCGGTGGTGGTGCCGGCCTGGGTGAGACCGGACAGGAAGTCGGCGGCGACGCCGCGGGCATACTCGACGTCCGCCAGGCGGGCCTCTTCGGGCAGTGCGCGTTCGGCCAGCCAGTCCAGCAGGGGACGGCCCAGGCCGCCGATCACGCGGACCTGCGGGAAGTGGACGTGGGTGTCGACGAAGCCCGGCAGCAGGATCCCGTCGCGCAGGTCCACGAGGGCCTCGGCGGGGTGGTCCCGACGGGCGGAATCGATATCGGTGCGGGCCACGATGACGCCGTCGCGGACGACCAGGGCGAGATCGGTGCCGATCCGCAGGCCGCCCTCCTCCCCGAGATCGCCGGGGGTGTCCAGCACGGTGGCGAGGTAGATGGGCACGGTCTCTCCTGTCCGTTCCGGCGGGCGGGGCCGCCGAGTGGGTACGGTGCATCGGCGCGGGACCGCACGGGACGGTCCGACGCTGGGTTCCGGGTGGGTGCGGGTCAGCCCGCGGGGTCCGCCTCCTCGGCGTGCTGGAGGGTCGCCACGAGCGCGGCAGCGGTGCTGAGCGCGATCACGGCGGGCTCCTTCCCTCCGACCCCGGACAGGCCGAGCGGGCAGCTGATGCGATCGATCGCCGTGTCCTCGTGCCCGGCCTCGCGCAGCTGGGTGCGGAAGCGGGACCATTTGGCATCGGAGCCGATGACGCCGACGGAGCCCAGCTCGCCGCCCCGCTGCAGCGCGGCGTCGCACAGCACCAGGTCCTCGGCGTGGTCGTGGGTCATGATCAGCACGTGCGCGCCGTCAGGCAGGTCCCGCAGCACGGTCTCCGGGGCGGGGGCGTGATGGCCGTGCACCGGTGCCGGACCCTCGGGGAGGGCGCCGAGCCGGTCGGCAGAGACCTGGTCGGCGCGGCTGTCCACCAGCTGCAGCACGACCCGATGCCGCCGCAGCACATGCGCGAGCTCGAAGCCCACATGGCCGATGCCGAAGATCGCGACGGTCGGCGGAACCCGCTGCGGTTCCAGCAGCACTTCGGCCTCTCCGCCGCAGCATTGGCGGCCGTGGCGGGTGGGGGCGTGGGGGTTGAGCTTCATCTCCATCAGCTCCGGTCGGTGGTGGCCGTCGCGGAGCA
>JAKDNE010000372.1 GCA_030451965.1 Brachybacterium sp.
ACTCCGGCCGACGGCCTGCCCCCGCCGTCAGCGCCCGCCGGGCCGCCGCCCGGCGCCCCCTGACCCCCGACCCCGAACCCGCCGCGACCACCTCTCGCAGCGAGCACATCCCGGCGACGACGCCGTCGCCTCGACCCAGGAGAGAAGGAACCCCAGATGAGCACTCTGACCGGACGTCGCGCCGTCATCACCGGAGGAGCGGCGGGCATCGGTGCCGCCATCGCCCGTGCATTCGCCGCCGAGGGCGCACAGGTGGTGATCGCCGACCTGGACGGCGAGGCCGCGCAGACCCTCGCCACCGAGCTCGGCGGCGAGGCGTGGCAGGTGGACCTGATGGACACCGCCGCACTGGAGGACCTGGACCTGAGAGCGGACATCCTGGTCAACAACGCCGGCATCCAGCGGGTCGCGCCGATCACCGAGCTCGAGCCGGAGATGTGGCGGAAGATCCACACCCTGATGCTCGAGGCGCCGTTCCTGCTGGTCCGTGCCGCCATGCCGGGGATGATCGAGCGCGGTTTCGGCCGGGTCCTGAACCTCTCCAGCGTGCACGGGATCCGGGCCTCCGCGTTCAAGAGCGCCTACGTCGCCGCGAAGCACGGTCTGGAGGGACTGTCCAAGGTGACGGCGCTGGAGGGCGCCGAGCACGGCATCACCTCCAACTGCCTGAACCCCGGCTATGTGCGCACCGCCCTGGTCGAGAAGCAGATCGCCGACCAGGCCGCGACCCACGGCATCGGGGAGGACGAGGTGCTGGAGAAGGTGATGCTCACCGAGGCGGCGATCAAGCGGCTGGTCACCC
This sequence comes from Brachybacterium sp., assembly GCA_030451965.1. GTDB lineage: Bacteria > Actinomycetota > Actinomycetes > Actinomycetales > Dermabacteraceae > Brachybacterium. The sequence continues at coordinate 803 of JAKDNE010000372.1, forward strand.
CCGAGGAGGTGGCCTCGCTCGCGACCTGGCTGGCCGGCCCCCATGCCGGCATGGTCACCGGGGCCTCGTACACCATGGACGGCGGCTGGAGCGCGCGATGACCCCGACCCATGCCCGCGGAGCCGGCCCGTCGGCCCCCACCACCGAGACCCGGGTGCAGGTGCCGGTCGACGGCGGCCTGCTCACCGGCACGCTGTGGCGTGCCGGCGCTCCGGGCACCCCGGTGGTCGCGATCCACGGCATCACCGCCAACCACCGCTCCTTCAACGGCCTGGCCATGCGGCTGGACGCGCCCGTGCTGGGAATGGACCTGCGCGGCCGGGGTGCGTCCCGCCATCTGCCCGGGCCGTATGCGATGACCCAGCACGCCGCGGACGTCGCCGCGATGATGCGCGGCGCCGGCATCGAGCGCGCCGTGATCGTGGGCCATTCGATGGGAGCCTTCGTCGCGGTGCGCCTGGCCGCGGCGCATCCGGAGCTCGCCGAGCGTCTGGTGCTGGTCGACGGCGGTCTGCCGTTGAAGCCGACGCCGACGGCGGAGGACCTCAGCCCCGAGGACGTGCTCGGCCCCGCGATCGAGCGGCTGTCGAAGACCTTCGACTCGGCCGTCGCCTACAGGGAGTTCTGGCGCGAGCACCCTGCGCTGGGCCCGTACTGGAACCGCGACATCGAGGAGTACGTCGATGCCGACCTCGCGATGGTGGACGGCCGGCTGCGGCCCTCCGCGATCCCGGACGCGGTCACCACCAACCTCATCGAGCTCGACGGCCGCGACGGCTACACCGAGCAGCTGGAGGCGCTCGAGGTGGCGATGACGGTGCTGCGCAGCCCGCGCGGCCTGTTCGACGAGGTCCCGGCGCTGTACGACCCGGAATGGTTCGGCTCCTGGCGGGCGACGCTGCCGGAGATGGCCACCGTGGAGGTCCCGGACACCAACCACTACACGATCCTGATGGGCTCGGGGGTGGACGCCGTCGCCGATGCCGTGCGCCCGATCCCGGCGCCCACCGCCTCGACCGAGGAGTCCCCCCTATGAGCACCCTGCTGCCCGGCATCCAGCAGTCCATCGTCCAGACCGAGCGGCTGCGCACCGCGGTGCTGCGCCGCAGCATCGACGGTGCCGGCGGCGAGGACACCCCCGTGGTGCTGATCCACGGGAACATCTCCAGCTCCCTGTTCTTCCAGCCGCTGATGCTGGCGCTGGAGCGGCCGACGCTCGCGATCGACCTGCGCGGCTTCGGGGACTCCGAGCCCGCGCCGGTGGATGCCCGGCGCGGACTGCGGGACTTCAGCGACGACGTCGCCGCCGTCCTGGACGCCCTCGAGCTGAGCGAGGTGCACTTGCTCGGCTGGTCGATGGGCGGCGGCGTGGTGCAGCAGCTGGCGCTGGACCGGCCCGAGCTGGTGGCCTCGCTGACGCTGCAGGCCCCGGTGCCGCCGTACGGCTTCGGCACCCTGGCCGACGGGACGCTGTGCACCCCGGACGGCGCCGGCACCGGAGGCGGCGGCGGGAACCCCGAGTTCGTCCAGCGGCTGGCGGACGGAGACGCCTCCGACGAGTCCAGTGCGAGCCCGCGCGCCGTGCTCCGCTCCAGCTATGTGGGCCCGGACCACCACGACGCTCACGAGGACCTCTGGATCGCCTCGATGCTGACCACCGCGACCGGGCAGGACAACTACCCCGGCGACAGCAGGCCCAGCGAGCACTGGCCCGGCTTCGGCGCCGGGGACCGCGGCGTGCTGAACACCATGAGCGGCGCGCACCTGGACCTCACCGGCATCGTGGACCTGGCGGACAAGCCACCGATCCTGTGGGTGCGCGGCAGCGTGGATGCGATCGTGGGCGATGAATCCTTCTTCGACCTGCACACCTTGGGCAAGCACGGCATCATTCCCGGCTGGCCCGGCGAGGAGGCCGCTCCCCCGCAGCCGATGATCGCCCAGACCCGCGACGTGCTGGATCGCTACGCGGCGGCCGGCGGCGAGGTGCGCGAGGAGGTCTTCGACGGGGCCGGGCATTCACCGCATCTGGAGGATCCGGAGCGGTTCGTGCGGGTGCTGGGCGAGCACCTG
>JAKDNE010000036.1 GCA_030451965.1 Brachybacterium sp.
CCCTCTGTCTTCCAAACTTATTACGGGGGTTCTATCCCCGTCGCCCGCTCCACGAGCGGTGACGCGCCGCGACCCACCGGGGGCGCGGCTCGTCCATTTCCGGGCCGAAGGGCGGTTCCACGGCGAGCGCCGCCGGTCCGGTCCCGGACCGCACTGTCCGAATACCGCTGGTGCCGCTGGCTGCGACGAGGTTCACTGGTCTCATGGCAGAGATGAGTGATGACGAGCGCTATGCCGCGATCCGTGCTCGGGACGCACGCTTCGACGGGATGTTCTTCACCTGCGTGCGCTCGACCGGGATCTTCTGCCGACCGTCCTGCCCCTCTCGCACGCCCGGCCGGGACCGGGTCGAGTTCGTCCCCAGCGCCGCCGCCGCGGTCGAGCGCGGCTATCGGGCCTGCAAACGCTGCGGCCCGTTGACGCCTCCGGGGGAGGACGGCGGCGATCCGGCGGATGCCCTGGCCCTCCGGGCGCTCACGCTGATCCACGGCGGGGCGCTGGACGCCGGATCGGACGAGAGCGCACCGGTGAGCGACCTCGCCGAGACCCTGCACGTCTCCGAAAGAACCTTGCACCGGTCCCTGGTGGCCCGCACGGGCACCGGTGCGGTCGCGCACGCCCGCATGTCCCGGGCCCGCCGCGCCCATGAGCTGCTGCGCTCCACCTCCTGGCCGCTCGCCGACGTCGCGGCGGCGGCCGGGTTCGGCAGCGAACGTCAGCTGCACGAGACCGTCAGCCGGATCTTCGGTCGGGCGCCGTCGACGATCCGCGAGCTCGCCGCCCCTCGCCGCAGGGCCGGAGTCCCGCGCGGGACGGACGCGCAGGGGCCCGACGGGCTGGGGAGCGGCTGCGCGGACGGCGCCGCAGTGGTCCGCTCCGAGCTGGCGGTGCGCCGCCCCTTCGACGGCGACGGACTGGCGCACTGGTTCGCGGCTCGGGCACTCCCCGGGGTCGAACACGTCGAAGGTCTGGTCTGGCAGCGGGCGATCTCCCTCCCCCTCGGGTCCGCGGTGCTGGAGGTCGACCTCGCACCGCAGGAGGGACCGCTGCCGTTGACGGTGCGCCTGGCGGATCTGCGTGACTATGCCGCAGCCGTCGCCACCGCCCGGAGAATGCTGGACCTGGACGCGGACCCCCAGGGGATCGATGCCGGGCTGCGCAGGGCGATGCCCGCTCTAGCGCCCCTGGTCGAGGCCCGGCCGGGGGTGCGGATCCCCGGCACCCCGACCCTCGACGAGGCGCTGCTGTGGGCGATCGTCGGTCAGCAGATCAGCACCACCCGCGCCCGCGCCCTGCTCGAGGGCGCCGCGGATCTCGCCGGGCGCGAGCTGCCGGCCGCGCTGCGCACCGGGCACGTCCACCGGCTCGCGATCTCACCGGCCGAGGCCGGTGCCCGGGCCGAGGAGTGGTTCCGAGGACCGGGCGCCCGTCGACGCACCCTGACCGCCGCGCTCACCGATCCGCCGGACTCCCAGCTCCCCGTGGCGGAGCTGCGCGAGCAGCTGCTGGCGATCCGCGGGATCGGCCCGTGGACCGCCGACTACACCCTGCTGCGCGGTGCCCGGGCCGTCGACGTGGCCCCCTCTCGAGACGTGGCGCTGCTCGCGGTGGCACGCGCCCTCGGCCTCGCCGAGGACTTCGCCGCCCTGGACGACGTGCTCGGCACGGCGTCGCCCTGGCGCAGCTACGCGGTGATGCATCTGTGGCACCACCGCGGCTCGCTCCCCGCAGACCAGCGCACCTTGAGGAAGGACCGCTCATGACCCCCATCCCGGTCGACCCCACCCGTACCCACCGCCTGGTCGGCACCCCGCTGGGCATCTACGCGCTCGCGGCCGATGCCGAAGGGCTCGTCGGCGTCTGGCGCCAGGACCAGAAGCACTTCCCGCGAGCGGCGCGGCTGGGCCCCACGTCCGCCGATGCCCATACGGTCCTCGACGAGGCCGCAAGTCAGCTCCAGGAGTACCTCGGCGGAGCCCGTGAGGACTTCACGCTGCCGCTGAGCCCCGAGGGCACGGAGTTCCAGCACGCGGTCTGGGACCACCTCATGACGATCCCTCGCGGCGCCACCACCACGTACGGGCAGATCGCGCGGGCACTGGGCCGGCCCCGCGCCGCCCAGGCCGTCGGGGCGGCCGTGGGATCGAACCCGCTGTCGATCGTGGTGCCCTGCCACCGGGTGGTCGGCAGCACGGGGGCGCTGACGGGATACGCGGGCGGCATCGAGACGAAACAGGCACTGCTGCTCCTCGAGGGCGCCCTGCTCGCGTGACACCATGGGCGGATGACGCCGTCCGCTCCGCAGGTCCCCACGCAGCACCCCTACCGCTTCCCCGTCGCCGCGCGATACGCAGGGATGGAGTCCTCCCCGCTGAAGGACATCTTCGCCCTCGCCGCCCTCGACGGCGTGGTCTCCTTCGCCGGTGGGATCCCGGATCCGGAGCTGTTCGCCCTGGAGGACGTCACTGCGGCCTACGACTGGGTGCTCACCCATCAGGGGCATCGCGCGCTGCAGTACGGGGTGAGCGAGGGCGAGGCGGAGCTGCGCGAGCAGGCTGCGCGCCGGCTCTCCCGCGACCTGCCCACGGACGCCTCCCAGATCCGGGTCACCTCCGGATCCCAGGAGGGACTGTTCGTCGTGGCCCAGGCGCTGCTCGAGCCCGCTGACGTGGTGCTGGTGGAGTCCCCGACCTATCTCGCGGCGGTGCAGGCGTTCTCCGCCCATGGTGCCCGCGTGATCGGGGTGGACACCGACGACGACGGCGTGATCCCCGAAGCCCTCGAGCAGGCGATCCGTGTCCACCATCCCCGGATGGTGTACCTGATCCCCACCTTCCAGAACCCCACCGGTCGCACCATGCCCGTCGCGCGGCGTCAGATGGTGGCCGACGTGCTGCAGCGCTCCGACGTCCCGCTGATCGAGGACGACCCCTACGGGGCGCTGAGCTTCTCGGGCAGCACCTGGGCACCGATCGCCGCACTGCCGGGGATGGGCGCGCGCACGATACTGCTGAACTCGATGAGCAAGCTGATGAGTCCCGGGGTGCGGATCGGCTGGATGCGGGCGGAGGGCCCGATCCTGGACACGCTCGCGGTCGCCAAGGCCGCGATCTCCATGCAGTCCTCGGTGGTGGACCAGCTCACGGTCGCCCGGTACCTCGAGGTCGCGGATCTGGACGCCCATGTGGCGAGGGTGAGTGCGGTCTACCGCGCTCGCCGCGACGCGATGGCGGCGGCGATCGCCCCGGTGCTGCCCGAGGGCGCGCACGTCACCCACCCCGAGGGCGGGATGTTCCTGTGGGCCGCTCTCGGCGAGGGCTACGACGCCCAGACCATGCTCGCCGACGCGGTCGACGCCGGGGTCGCCTACCTGCCGGGCTGGTCGTTCTTCGCCGACCACGCGGACCGCTCGACGATGCGCCTGAGCTTCGTCACCCACGCCCCCGCCGTCATCGAGACGGCCATCGGGCGCCTGGGCGAGGTCATCGCCGCTCATCCCCGCCGCTGACCAGGTCCGCGGGCGCAGTCTCCCGATCCTTCAGCTCCCCAGCGTTCGCAGACGGCTCCGGGCCATCAGCGCCATCAGCGCGGTCAGGAGCGCGGCACCGCCCAGCACCCAGACGGGACCGAGCGCTCCGAGACCGGCCAGCAGCGTCCCCGAGAGCAGCGCGAGCAGCAGCGCATCGGACTGCCAGACCAGCATCACGAGGACCGAACCATCGCCCTGGGCGGTGGGCATCGGGGTCATCAGCTGCAGCGGCATCGGGCCCTTCGCCGCATCCCGCACCTGGCCGGCGATCAGCACCGGCGTCAGCGCGACCGGCAGCAGCGCCGCCCCCACCGCGTCCTCGTCGATGCCGCCCGCCAGCACGAGGCCGCCTCCGCCCAGAGCAGCGAGCGCGGTCAGCAGCAGCGCCGGGGCGAGGGCATGCAGCAGCACCTGGACCGCGACGGTCTGCCCGAACAGCCTGGGAGCCCCGAGGGTGTGGACTCCGTGCCGGATCCCCTCGACCAGGGTGGAGCCTGCGCCCCACAGCGCCACCGTCCCCAGCAGCACTGCTGCCCAGGCGAGCGGACCGGTGAGCTGGGTGGAGCCGGCCAGCGCGGCCGCGGCCAGCAGTGCCACCACGATGCCGACGGCGAGCCGATCCGGGCTTCGCAGCCACGCCACCGCATCACGGCGGGCGTACAGCAGCACCAGCGGCCGCGGCCCGATGGCGCGCAGGCGCCGGCCGGCCGACGGCGGAGGACGGAACGTTCCGGCGGCCCCGGCCAGGTCCCCGCTGGTGGCGACGGTGGCGACCGACTCCCAGCGCATCGACTGCTCGCGCAGCACGGCGCCCCGCAGCCGGTCGAGCAGAGCGATCCCGACCGCGGTGGCGGCGATCCCCGCTCCCAGCACGAGCAGTGCCCAGAGCCCGTGAGGTGCGTCTGCCGCCGGGTAGGCGCCCCCGAGCCCCGTGCCCTGGGGCAGCAGTGCGGAGAGGACCCCCGCGAGCAGCAGGGCTCCCACCAGCAGCCGGCGCGGCCGCGCCGTGAGCAGCTCGCCCGCCAGCCATGCCGCACCGAGCAGCAGGCCGGCGCCCGTCGCCGCGAGGACGAACCAGACCGTCACGGCGCCACCGACTCCACCACCACCGGCGCCATCGCCGCCCTCGGCGGCCCTCAGCGTCACGGCGATCAGGGAGGCCATCACGGCCATCGAGAGCACGGGCACCAGCAGTGCCCGCACATACGGGCGCCACAGCACGGTGCGCCGCCGGATCCCGCTCGAGGCGAGGGTGGCGGTGAAGAACGGTGCCATCAGCGCTGGTCCGCGGACGGCGCCGAGCAGCACCAGCGCCGCCGCCGCGGTGAGGACGACGATGCCGGAGATCTGCGGAGCCAGGGGATGCTGCAGAGCCGGGAGCACATCGGGCCGGGCCAGGAGACTGCCCGCGGACCGCAGCACGGGGACTCCCAGGACCAGCACGCTCAGCGCCCCCATGTAGAGCACGTACAGCACATCGGAGCCGGTGCGGGCCCGGCTGCGCCGCGCCCAGACCTCGCGCACCGCGGAGAGGTCACCGCTCACGACGCCTCCTCCAGGTGCAGGCGGATGTCGGCGAGCGCCTCGAGCAGTCGCGGGCTGTGGGTGGCCAGCACCATCGCGGCTCCCGCCTCGGCGCGGGCGCGGAGGGCACCGATCACCAGCTCCAGACGCTGTGCGTCCAGGCGCTGCTCGGGCTCGTCCAGCAGCAGCACCCGAGCCGGGCGGGCGAAGGTGAGGGCGAGGGAGACCAGCTGCGTCTGGCCGCTGGAGAGCTCATGCGGGAAGCGGCGGCCGAGCGGCGCGATCACGAGCTCCTCGAGCAGCTCCTCGGCCCGCTGCGCCGCGGCCTCGGCGGGAACGCCCCAGGTGGCGGCGATGAACCGCAGATGCTCGGCGACGGTGAGGTCGCGAGCCGTCTGCGGCGGCCCGATCAGGGCGCCGAGCGCGGTGCGGAAGCGGCGATCGCGGTCGTCGGGGGCCCGCCCGGCGATGCGCACGGAGCCCGCAGTGGGGGCGAGCAGTCCGGCGAGCACGCGCAGCAGGGTGGTCTTCCCGGAACCGTTCGCGCCGGTGAGGGCCAGGATCTCTCCCGCCTGCACGCTGCCGCTGGCCTCGAGCAGGAGCACACTGTCCTCGCGCACCACCCCGACGTCCTCGAAGCGGACGAGCTCGTGCTCGGGGGACGGGGCTGCTGCGGCGCGGGACATCTCTCCATGGAACCGCATCCGGGGCGGCCCCGTCACCCGCCGTCGGCCCCGCTGCGCGCCGGGAACGGCCCGGGTGTGATCCACATGGAGACGTCACCCTCTGGAATTGTTGTCAGATCCGTGAGAGAATGGGGGTGCGCCGTCGTAGGTGTCGCCACCCTGTTCCTGCAGGTCGAGCGGCACTCGAGCTGCTCCGAGAACTTCGCGAATCCGGACTCTGTCCGGGTCCGCGCCGTGCCGCGTGCAGCCGCCTCGACCCCACCAGGGCCGCGGTACCGCCGGTGCGCAGGTCCACAGAGGAGGAACCCCTTGCCCGTCGCCACTGCGTCCGTCGACAGCTCTGCACCGAAGATCGATGACGTGCTCACCCACCCCGTCCACGGGCCGGTGCGCATCGTCTCCATGCGCACACGGACGGTGCGCGGCACCGAGCGGGAGTACGTCGATCTGGTGGTCATCGGTGACGAGATGCAGATCTCGGTGCCCTCCGACGGCCGGGACGTCGTCGGGCTGCGCGCTCTGCTCGAGGAATCCGAGATCGTCGAGCTGATCGCTCAGCTCGGGGAGCCGATCCCCGCCCCGGAGAAGAAGGCCTCCTGGGCCCATCGCATCAAGTCCCTGCAGATGCAGCTGCAGACCGGACGCCTCACCGATCGCATCGAGGTCATCCGTTCGATCGTGCGCGACTCGGGCGGCACCCCGTCGAGCCTCGCCGAGCGCAATCTGCTCAAGCAGGCCATCGATCCGCTGGCCTCCGAGATCGCTATCGCCCGCTCCGTACCCCGCGAGGACGCCCAGATGCTCCTGCAGAGCACGGCCCAGAACGCTCTCGAGGTCACCGCCGCCTGACCCCCGTCGGCCGGCCCGGCGGCACCACCGCGGCCTGCGGGTCCGCCGACCGCACGCTCCACGACTGCCTCGCCTCACCTCCCCCGGGTGCTCCCGGATGGGGTGACGCGGGGCAGTATCCGTGTCAGCCACAGCCCTCCCGCGACGCAGACCGCGCCGGTGGCGGCACCGGCCACGGCGACCGGTGCGAACAGCGTGATCCCGGTGACCATCAGGGGCGCGGCCAGTCTGCCCGCGCCCAACATCGTGTTCCACCAGGCGAGGTACCTGGTGCGGCCATGCACCGGTGAGACGTCGACCCCGAGGGTCATCACGATCCCCGACCCCAGACCGTTGCCCAGCCCGATCAGCAGGGTGGGGACCATCAGCGCGACCAGCGCGAGAGCGGTGCCGCTGCCGGCGAGCACCGTGCCGAGCAGGCCCAGCAGCAGGAATCCCAGGCCCATCAGCAGCGCGCAGGGGACGGCCACGGCGGCCCGCCCGTATCGATCCATGAGCGTGCCGGCCGGCAGCACCAGCAGGATCTCGAGCACGGCGCTGACCCCGAAGACGATCGAGATCCACACCGGGTCCAAGCCCAGCGCATCGCCGAGCAGCGGCACGATCACCGGACGGTTGACCCGGGCCATCATCACCGGGGCGATGCCCAGCCCCACGGCGACCATCCGCCCGAGCACCGCCCGGTCCAGGCGGATCCGGGCCGAGCTGCGCCGACGGGACCGTTCCCGCGGCGCAGCGGGCTCAGGACCGGACTCCCCCGGCGGCAGGAACACGGTGATCATCACCGTGCCGGCGGCGGCGCTGACGGCGAACAGCAGGAACACCCCGGCCATCGAGCCCAGCGCCATCACCAGCGCCCCGAGCAGGGGGCCGATCACCTGGCCGATGCGGATCACGCCACCGAACAGCGTCATGCCGCGGGCCCGCATCGACGGCGGCAGCGCGGTGCCGAGGTAGGTCTGGCGCCCCAGCTGCCACACCTGCATGCTCACCGCCATCACCAGCAGCAGCCCCACCAGCGCGAGACGATGGCGGACGGTGGGGGCACCGGCACCGAGCGCCGGTCCGATGACCGCGAAGGCGACGAGGTTGGAGACCACCAGCAGCGCACCGGTGAGCATCAGCGCCCGCCGCGCCCCTATCCCGGCGATCAGCCGGCCGGCGGGGATCGGTCCCACGAAGGAGGTCAGCCCGAAGATGATGGTCAGCGCCGCCGCCTGCGGCACCGAGAATCCGAGCTCCCGGGCGAGCAGCGGGATCACCGGCATCAGCGCGGCCAGGCCCACGAACTCCAGCAGCGTCGGGGCGTAGACGGAGGGCACCAGGTCCCGCAGCACCTGCCCCGGGGTGCGCGGGTCCCGGGACGGGGAGCGCGCTGCGGGGGTGGTCACCGGTCGAGTCTGTCAGCAGATGGTGAGCCTGGGCAAAGAGTTCCGCCGGCCGGACGGAGCGGCTCGGGCCGGGTCAGCGCTCGAGATAGCGCCTGACGGTCTCGCTCTCGCCCTGCCGGGCGGAGCTCTCATCGACCCCGGCCGCGATGGCCTCCGCCGCCCAGCGCACCGACCAGGCGCGCACGTATCTCGCGCCCTGCGGCCCGCGCAGCCACTCCGGCGTCGGTACGGGGACCGGTGCCAGGCAGGTGGCGCCCCAGCCATCGGTGTGCGCGGCCAGCGAGAGCAGTGCGATCTCCCAGCCGAGGGCGAGAGACCCCGGCCCTGTGCGCGCGAACTCCTCGGCGTCCAGCAGTGCGGTGTGACGCAGCGCCAGCAGCGTGGTGCCGTCGTCCTCCGGGTCGAGGCGGAGCAGCAGCGGCTCCTCCCCTGCCGCCCGCTTCCAGGTCAGACCGAGCCGATGCGGCTCCTGGACCTGGACGATGCGACCGCCGGCGCCTGCAGGTGCCTCGAAGCGACCGCCCTCGTACAGCTCGCCGCTGACCGGGCCGAACCAGTGCGCGAGCTCCCGGGGCCTGGTGAGCAGCGGCCACAGCTGGGCCGGTGCGCAGGCGATGTTGGTGGTCAGGGTGAGCACCACCCGTACCCGGCCGGGCCCCTCGGGGATCTGCTCGTCGATCTCGAGCGAACGCCGCACCGCGTCCACCACGGGCAACGACTCCGTGACAGTCATCTTCTCCTCGGAAGGGTCTCAGCCGCTCCGCATCGGCGCCGGGCGCGGGTGCGGACCCTCGCAGGGTAGCCCACGGGCACGCTTCGGTGCCACGGCCCCTGCCACATCCGACCGCCCCTCCCCGTAGCATGACGGGCGTGACTGCTGAGCGTACCTTCCGACCTGCCGGATTCACGGCACACCTCTTCGATCTGGACGGGGTCATCACCCCGACGGCCGAGGTGCACATGCACGCCTGGGCCCGCATGTTCGAGGGGTTCCTCACCTCCCGCGGCGTCGCGGAACCGTATACCGATGCGGACTACTTCGCCCATGTCGACGGTCGCCCCCGCTACGACGGGGTGCGTGCCCTGCTCGCTTCCCGCGGGATCACCCCGCCCGAAGGGGAGGGCACCGATTCCGGTGACCAGCCTCCGGGCCAGGAGACGGTGCGCGGCCTCGGGAACCGCAAGAACGATCTGGTCCTCACGCTGCTGCGCGCCGAGGGGGTCGCGCCCTATCCGGGCACCGTCGCCTATCTCGACGCGCTGCCCGCCGGAGCGCGCCTGGCCATCGTCTCCTCCTCGCGCAATGCCGAGGAAGTGCTGCGCGCCGCGGGTCTGCAGAACCGCTTCGAGCACATCGTCGACGGCAACGTCGCCGCCCGGGAGGGCCTGCCCGGCAAGCCCGCCCCGGACACCTTCGTGCACGCCGCGCGGCTGCTGGGCGTCGAGCCCGCGCAGGCAGTGGTCTATGAGGATGCCGTCTCCGGGGTCCAGGCCGGCGCCGCCGGCAGCTTCGGCGCCGTGATCGGTGTGGACCGCGGGGCCGGTGCCACCGAGCTCACCACCGCCGGGGCCACCCTGGTCGTCACCGATCTGGAGGAGATCGCATGAGCCGCCGCCGCGTGCTTCCCGCCGACCCCGTCGACCGCACCCACCTGCCGCTGGACGAATGGCGGCTGGTCGAGTCCAGGCCGAACAGCGACCTGGGTCTGATGGAGACCCTCTTCGCGACGGCCAACGGCTACCTGGGGATGCGTGGAACCCCGGAGGAGGGCCGTGACGCGGAGCGCCACGGCACCTTCCTCAACGGGTTCCACGAGACCTGGACGATCAATCATGCCGAGTCCGCCTTCGGCTTCGCCCGCACCGGGCAGACGATGGTCTCGGTGCCCGACTCCTCCGTGCTGAAGCTGTACGTGGACGACGAACCGCTGCTGCTGTCGATCGCGGATCTCGAGGAGTACGAGCGCTGGATCGACTTCCGCGAGGGAGTGCTGCGTCGCGAGCTGATCTGGCGCACTCCCGCCGGGAAGCGGGTCCGGGTGAGCTCCTCCCGCATGGTCTCCTTCCCGCAGCGGCATCTTGCCCTGATGACCCTGCAGGTGGAGATGCTCGACGGCGCCGCTCCGATCGCGGTCTCCTCCCAGATCATCAACCGGGAGGATTTCCGCGACGACTTCGGGGCCGGGGTCCAGGGCGGCCCGCTCACCGACAAGGCCGATCCGCGCCAGACCACCGATTTCACCCATCGCGTGCTCGAGCCGCTGCAGGACTGGCACAGCAATCGGCGGATGCTGCTGGGCTACCGGGTGGCGAACTCCGGGATGACTCTCGCCGTCGGCGCGGACCACAAGGTGGAGTCCGAGGCCGAGGTGGAGCAGCTGGTGGACACCAGCGCCGACTTCGGCCGCCAGGTGGTCCGCGCCCATCTCGAGCAGGGGCAGTCGCTGACCGTGCGCAAGGCGGTGACCTACCACTCCTCACGCTCGGTCCCCCATCGCGAGCTGTTCGACCGCTGCCGTCGCACCCTGGACCGGGTGCGCAGCACCGGCTTCGAGGCCCAGTTCCGTGAGCAGCGCGACTACCTCGAGGACTTCTGGCGCACCTCGGACGTCGAGCTTCCCGGTCAGCCCGCGGCCCAGCAGGCGGCCCGCTGGTGCCTGTTCCAGATCGCCCAGGCCGCGGCCCGTTCCGACCAGTGGGGCATCCCCGCCAAGGGCGTCACCGGCTCGGGCTACGAGGGCCACTACTTCTGGGACAGCGAGATCTACGTGGTCCCGTTCCTGACGTTCACGCAACCCCGCTGGGCGCGCAATGCACTGCGCTTCCGCACGAACCTGTTGCCCAAGGCGCGGGAACGCGCACGCGAGCTGAACCAGCGCGGCGCACTGTTCCCCTGGCGCACGATCAACGGGGACGAGGCGTCGGCCTACTATGCCGCCGGCACCGCTCAGTACCACATCGATGCCGACGTGGCCTATGCCTTCGCCCAGTACGCGGATGTCACCGGTGACGTCGACTTCCAGCACCGAGACGGGGTGGCGGTACTGGTGGAGACTGCCCGCCTGTGGGCTGATCTCGGGTTCTGGCGACTGCGTGCCGACGGCACCTCGAGCTTCCACATCAACGGCGTGACCGGCCCGGACGAGTACACCACCGTGGTGAACAACAACATGTTCACCAACGTCATGGCGCGGTTCAACCTGCGCCGTGCCACCCATGCGGTCGAAGAGCTGCGCGAGGCCGACGAGGTCGCGTACGAGGCGATGCGGATCGACCTCGATCTGGACGAGCTGGAGCTGGAGCAGTGGACGGCCTGTGCGGACGGCATGCACGTGGCCAAGGACGAGTCGCTGGGGATCCATCTCCAGGAGGACCGGTTCCTCGAGCGGGAGATCTGGGACCTCTCCAGCACTCCCGAGGAGGCCTTCCCGCTGCTGCTGAACTTCCATCCGCTGGTGATCTACCGCTTCCAGGTGATCAAGCAGGCCGACGTGGTGCTCGCGCTGTTCCTGCGCGGCAGCGAGTTCACCGCCGAGGAGAAGCGCGCGGACTTCGAGTACTACGACCCGATCACCACGGGGGATTCCTCGCTCTCGGCGGTGGTGCAGTCGATCATGGCCGCCGAGGTCGGGCACCAGGAGGCCGCACAGGACTATTTCCGCAGCGGGCTCTTCGTGGACCTGGCAAACCTGCACCAGAACACCGCGGACGGAGTGCACATCGCCTCCGCCGGCGGGGTCTGGAACGCTCTGGTGCACGGGTTCGGGGGGATGCGGAACGACGAGGGACGGATCTCCTTCGACCCGCGCCTGCCCGTCGACTGGCCCGAGCTGGGCTTCCCGCTCACCGTGCGCGGCTCCCGTTTCCGGGTGCGTCTGGTGCGTGAGGAGATCTCCTTCACCCTCGAGACCGGTGACGAGATCGAGGTCACCGTGCGCGGCGAGACCGTCACGGTCACCGCCGACGGCGTCTCCGTCGCCCTCGCGGACCAGGGGCCGCTGCTCGACGATTCAGTGCTGGCCAGGCCGGTCGGTCTGGGGGACGAGCGTGCCGACGGCTCGATCATGACCTCCTTCGTCCCCACGGATCCCGAGGATCCCTGGGAGTACCCCGTCGCCAGCGATCCCGATGACATCATCGAGCAGAGCTGACGGGCGCGGCAGCGTCCCAGGACCTCGACCGCCTGGTGGAATGGCCTCCACCAGCGCCCGTCCCGGGCGCCCCGACCCTGAGCCCGGAGCAGCACGGTGACAGCATCCCGCCCGCGTCGACCGACGTCGATGGTCGAGATCTCCCGACCCCGGCTGAGCATCCTGCACGTCCTGAATCGGGTGCGGATGCGGCTGCTGGACATCCAGGTGTGGGATGTGGCCGGGACGATGACCTTCTACCTGCTGCTGTCGCTGTTCCCGGGTGCCGTCGCCGCGGTCTCGGTGATGTCGCTGATCGGGGTCGAGGTGGACACCCTCAGGACCCTGTCCAGGATGATCACCGAGATCTTCCCGAGCCTGGATCCCCGCCCCTTCCTCGGGGCGATCGAGGCGGTCTCCACCACCAGCGGCGGCGTGCTCGGCCTGCTGCTGGGCACTGCCGGCTCCCTGCTGTCCGCCTCCAACGGGGTCGCCGCGTTCCACCGTGCCCTCCACCGGGTCTTCGACACCCGGGAGGGACGTCCGTTCTTCTGGTTCCGCACCATCGTGTTCGGCGAGACCGTGCTGATCGTCTCGGTGGTCCTGCTGGCGATCGGCATGATCATCATGGGGGGCGAGGCCTCGCAGCGCATCGGTGAGTTCATCGGCATCCCCCGGATCGCCTTCGCGGCCTGGAACCTCGTGAAGTGGCCGATCCTCCTGGTGATCCTGATCATCGGGATCTCCCTGGCCTACTACCTGTTCCCCAACGTCCGCCTGCCCCGGTACCGGCTGATGACGCTCGGGTCGACGCTCAGCGTGCTGGTGCTGTTCGGTGCCGCTCTGGTGGCCGGGCAGCTGCTGGTCTACGCGACCCGCTTCGCGGAGATCCTCACCGCACTCAACGGCCTGATCGCTATCCTGATCCTGCTGTGGCTGGCGAACATCGTGGTGATCACCGGCGCAGCGCTGGATGCGGAGTTCCTGCGCGCCCGGCAGATCGCCAGCGGCCTGGATGCCTGGGACCACATCGTGCTCGAACCCCACGCCTCGCACACCTTGGACTTCCTGGCCGCCGACGCCGCCGAGAACGAGCAGCTGAGCCGACTGGTCGCCGACTCCGCCCGCAGCGGGCGGCCGTTGCGGCGTGCGCGCGGGCCCTGGATCGTCGATGCTCGCAATCCGCTCGCGGTGAACCCGCCTGAGCGCGACCGCATCATCAGCACCCCGGTACCCCCCGAGGACCGCTCCGGTCCGTCGAGCACAGGAGAGCCCCGCGCATGACCGTCCGCCCGATCACCATCGTCGGCCATCGCGCCCTCTCCCAGCGCACACGCCGGGTCCGCGAGGTCACCGACGAGCTCCGCATCCTGGTGGCGGACATGTTCGAGACCAACGACGCCGCCTCCGGGGCCGGTCTCGCCGCCCCGCAGGTCGGTGCGCGCTGGCGTCTGTTCGTGTACTCGTGCCCGGATGCGGACGGCACGCTGCGGCGCGGCGTGGTCCTGAACCCCGTGCTGGAGCGCTTCGGCGGCATCGCCCTGGACGAGGAGACCCTCGAGGGCTGCCTGTCCGTGCCCGGCGAGGGCTTCCCCACCGCGCGTCATCGCGGAGCCCGGGTCACGGGCATCGACCTCGACGGCGCGGAGATCGTCGTCGCGGACGCGGGCGGGGTGCTGTCCCGCGCGCTGCAGCACGAGGTCGACCACCTCGACGGCTCGCTCTACCTCGACCGTCTCGCCCCGGTGCACAAGCGCGAGGCGCTGGACGCGGTGCGGGTCCGCGGCTGGCGCGCCCACCGGATCCTCACCTGGGATCCCCGCGAGATGGACGCCGCTGACGTATAAGCGGTCACACGGGCACCGCGCCGACTCCTCCGCGCGGCACGGGCTCGCTATCCTGGAGGAATGGAACGTCCGTGCCTCTCCCGTCGTCATGCTCTCCTGATCCCCGCCACCGCGGCCGGACTCGGAGGACTCGCGGCCTGCGGCCCCGAGGACGAGGGCTTCGGCACCGCGGAGCCGCTGCGCGCGGATGACGGCGAGATCCCCCTCGAGGAGATCCCCGAGAACGCGAGCACCCTGGTGAACTTCGGCGGGCAGCAGCCCTTCGTGCTGATCGTCCGAGGCACCGGCGATGACCTCGTCGCCTACTCCGGCTACTGCACCCACAACGGCTGTGCGCTGCGCCAGGAGGAGGAGGCCGAGCTCGACTGCCCGTGCCACGGCTCGCGCTTCGACGCCGAGACCGGCGAGGTCCTGCGGGGCCCCGCCACCCGCCAGCTCCCCGACGTCGAGGTGGCCGGAGTGTACGGCACCGTCCGCCGGGTGCGGT
Source organism: Brachybacterium sp. (assembly GCA_030451965.1). GTDB lineage: Bacteria > Actinomycetota > Actinomycetes > Actinomycetales > Dermabacteraceae > Brachybacterium. The sequence goes on from JAKDNE010000036.1 coordinate 14,444, forward strand.
GACGCGCCGATGACCTCGGATCCGCTCGCTCCCGACGAGACCGCCGACCTCTCCGCTCCCGCCCTCGACGGCGGCGCGGGGGCCGACCGGGAACAGGGCACGCACCGGGACGTCGTCTCCTTCGTCCGGCGCGGCGAGCGCCTCACGCAGGGCAGGCAGAACGCCTGGGACCGGCTCTCGCC
>JAKDNE010000373.1 GCA_030451965.1 Brachybacterium sp.
TATCGGGCAGCGGATCGCGCACCGAGCTGGTCCGGGTGAATGCGAGCAGGGTCGCAGTGAGGACCTGGGCGATCACAGTGCGTGCCGCAGCGCTGGCCTCGACCGCCGCGAGATGCCCCAGCACGTCCTCGAGGACATCCCCCGACGGCGCGGCCACTTCCCGGTGGGGCGCGCCCTCACCGGGGCGGTCCCCGCTGCTCATCGGTGTCGATTCCATGCTTCGATCGTACGTGGGTTCGAAAATGCGCGCCTTCCCCTGGGGGAATTCTGGGGATAACTCTGACGAGTGTGGATAGAAATGTGGAAAAGTGGTCACTGTGGAGGAACGGTCAGTGCTGTCGCGCGACAAGATGTGCTGATCCGGGGCTCGTGACGCGCGTATGGTCACGTGAAATCCTGATCTCCGGAGTGCCGTCCGGGTGACGACTTCCTTCACGATGTCGAGGAGCTACAGGAATGGTGCGAAGTTGCTGGAATGTGGTTCTGTCAAGGCGCCCTCAAAGAATGTGGAGAAGCCTGGTCGTTCTTGCCCGGCCACAGAGCATGCACGAGGTCCCGCGAATCTCGCGCTCCTCGAGTCTGGCGCGGCTCTCGCCCTTGGCGATGTGAGGCATCCGTCGACAACGGTGATCCCGACCGGTGTGCGGTCCGGTCGCGCGCTTGACGGGCCAGGCCACCTGCTGTCTATGCTGTCCATAGACAGCAGGGTCACTTGAAGGGAGGCGTATACCGGCATGCATATCCCCATCGACCCTGCCCGTCCCGAGCCCATCTACGCGCAGATCAGCAGCGGTATCGCGGAAGCGATCGTCCGCGGTGAGCTCGTTCCGGGAGATTCCCTGCCATCGATCCGCGCACTGGCTCGCGATCTGAGGGTCAGCGTCATCACCACCACCCGCGCCTATAACGAGCTGGTTTCCGAAGGACTCGCCGTGGGTCACCAGGGGCGCGGAGTGTTCGTCCATGCACGAGCCGGGATCGAACTTCGTGAACGCGCCGAACAGCGCATTCGTGTGATGCTCGCGGAGGCTGTCCGTGCCGCACGGATCGCAGATCTCCCAGCGACCGAGCTGCACCGTCTGCTCGAGGACGAGCTGACCGAGAACCCACCGCAGGAGAAGCCATGACGACGACAGCGATGACTGCCGCGATCCGGGTCCGCGAGCTCGACGTGTGGCTGCCGGATCCGCAGCACTGGAGCCGTTCCATGCGACAGGTCCTCCGCGGCGTCTCCTTCTCCGTACCCCGTGGCCAGGTCACCGCCCTGGTGGGAAGCAATGGTGCAGGGAAGTCCACTGTGCTCAGCTGCGTGACAGGCGCGCTGGCGTTGGCGAAGGGAAGCATCGAGGTTCTGGGCACCGGTGTCGGCGGTTCCGAGGACGCACTGCCTGCCGGCGTCGGTGTCGTCCCCGACGTTCCCTTCCACCCCGATCACTGGACAGCCGATGATCTGGTACATGTCCAGCGTCTCGTCGAGCCCAGCTACGACGCACACCGCGTGGGGCGTCTGCTCCGACGCGCCGGTATCGATCCTGGAGCGCAGTTGCGCCATCTTTCATCAGGTCAGCGCACCCGACTCCTGCTTGCTGTAGCCCTGGGAAGCACCCCGGAGCTGCTGCTGCTCGATGAACCCTTCGCGCGGCTGGATCCCCTGGCGCGGGACGAGGTGCTCGACGAGCTGCGCGAGCACCAGGCCGGGGGAGAGGGGCGCACCGTGCTGATGTCCACCCATGACCTTGCCGAGATCGATCGCTTCGCCGATCACCTCGTGCTGTTGCACGAGGGCAGCGTGGCGCTCGAAGGCGATGTGCTCGAGCTGCTCGAGGAGCGCCTGATCGCGACCATCGACGCGGGCGCGCCGGGAGCTGTGCCTGCCGATGCTCGGCGCAGCGGCGACGGGATCGAGACGCTCGTCCGCGCCGACGAGGCGGTGGAGCTTCCGGGACTGACCGATCTGCGCCGCCCTACGCTCCAGGACCTGCTCACCTTCACTCTCCGGGAGGTCTCACGATGACGGGAACTGCTGCTCCTCGCGCAGGCGCACACCAGGGCACCCGCCCTTCCGGTCCGCTGTATCGCGGACTCGTCCTGGAATGGCGCAGGAATCGCGAGCGGCTCCTGGTCTATGCCGTGCTGACCGTGACGATCACCCTCATCGCCGTCATCTTCGGCGTACGCCTCGGATTCGTGGCGATCCTGCTGGCAGCACGGCTTCCCGCGGACCTCGCCGATCCGGAGCCGAAGGATGCCCGGCAGCTGCGCAGCGCGCTCGGGATCTCCCGCGCCGATGGCGTGCGAGCCCGCACCCTGATGATCTCCGCCGGGCAGCTGATGCTCGCACTCGGAGCTGCGGGCGCGATCCTGCTGACCGATTGGCAACCTGGCGAGCGGCACTGGGCCAGCTTCGACGGTTCCCGCAATGGCGCTGGGGCACTGCCCATGACATGGCCCGATCATCTCGTGGACATCGGGTTGTGGACGGGGGCGATCCTGTGGACGCATGCGCTCAGCGGAGGTCGTGCCTTCAGGCTCGACGAGCGTCCCTCCGGACTCAGCACCATGGCCAGGTTCCTCGGCCTCTGCCTGCTCGCCGCCCTCATGTTCGTCGGTCTCGTACAGATCGTGAACATGATGCTGATGACCATGGACACGGGGGTGATCGGGGTACTCGATGCCATGTACGACTCCCGGTTCGTGGCCGCAGCTCGCATCGGGCAGCTTCTCACGCTGATCCCCGTGCTCGGCGGTGGGTTCATCGCTCTGCTGCTCGCCAGTCGTCGTTGGGCGCGGCGGGCCTGAGCCGCGCCTGTGGGACCATGGCGGGCATGAGGAGCACCCCCGTCGGCAGCGTAGCGCG
>JAKDNE010000374.1 GCA_030451965.1 Brachybacterium sp.
TGCGGCATCGGAGACTACGCCCAGCTGTGCGGGCTGATCGGAGACGGACGATGAGCTTCACCCTGATCAACGCCTCAGCGGGGTCCGGCAAGACCCACCGGCTGACCCACGAGATCGCCGACCGCGTCAAGGACGGTCTGCACCCCTCGCAGCTGATCGCGACCACCTTCACCCGCAGAGCGGCCTCCGAGCTGGTGGACCGCGTGCACCGCACGCTGCTGGAGCAGCACCGCTTCGACGACGCCCAGGGCATCAGCAGCGCCCTGATCGGCACCGTCAACTCGGTGGCGGGGCGCCTGGTGCGCGAGTTCGCACTGGATCTCGGGATCTCACCCGACGTGCAGGAGCTCGACGAGGACCGGCAGAAGACCGCGTTCTCCGCCGCGATCGACGAGGCCGCCGCCGAGGCGGGGTCCCGCGCCAGCGATCTGCTGGCCCGCACCGAGCACGACGGCGAGGAGAACCCCACCTTCACCTACGGCAGCTCCCCGTCCTGGCGGGCCCACGTGCGCTCCCTCGCCGAGAAGGCCCGCACCAACGGCATCGGCGCCCCGCAGCTGCGGGATGCGGCCGACGCCGCCTGGCAGGAGTACCGCGAGGCGGCGGAGCTCGCGGAGGGACCGGACCGTCGCGCCGCCTGGCTCAGCGGCCTGGACACGGCGATCCACGGCCTGCAGGAGGATCTCGCCGCCTCGGAGGACCCCGCGCCCGGTGCCGGGAAGCCGCCGATCGCCAAGGGCTCGCTGAACTCGGTGCGGAAGGGGATCGACGCCCTGGAGTCTCTGCACCGCACCCTCGCCCGCCGCGACCGGGCCCCCTGGTCCCAGTGGGCGAAGCTCGCCGCCGTCACCGCTTCCAAGGCCGCCGGCGGCGAGAAGGGGTACGTCTACGGCAAGGACACCGACACCGCGCTGGTGGGGCTCGCCCAGCAGATCGAGGTCGAGCTGCCGGCGAACCCGCAGCTCCAGTCCGATACTCGCGCGCTGATCACCCTCGTCATGACCACCGCGGCCACCTCCCTGGACGCCTACGCGCGGTACAAGGACGAGCTGGGGCTGATGGACTTCATCGATCAGGAGGTCCTCGCCCTGGAGGTGCTGCACCGCAGCGAGCGGGCCCGCACCGCCGTCCGTTCCCGGTTCCGGCTGCTCGCGGTCGACGAGTTCCAGGACACGTCCCCCATCCAGCTCGCCCTGTTCCTGGCCCTCGGCGAGCTGGTCGAGGACCTGATCTGGGTGGGTGACCCCAAACAGGCCATCTTTAGCTTCCGCGACGCGGACCCGGACCTCATGCTCGGGGTGCTGGACGAGATCCGCGCCGGCTCCTCCGCGCTCGGCGAGGGCACCGTGGACGACCTCAAGCACTCCTGGCGCTCCCAGGACCAGGTGCTCGAGCTGGTCAACCAGGTGTTCCCCCGGATCTTCCCGACGCTCCCCCGCGAGCAGGTGGTGCTCACTGCAGCGCCCGAAGCGGCGCGCCGCCGGGCCGGACGCGGCCACCCGGACGGCCGGCTCGAGGCCTGGACCCCGCAGTACAGCGGCCGGACGTCCCAGGCCAAGCACGCCCGCGCCATCGCCGACGGGGTGCTGTCCCTGCTGTCCGAGGAGAGCACGGGGCCGGAGGACGTCGCCGTGCTGGTCCGCTCGAACGCCCAGGCCGCAGAGGTGGTCGAGGCGCTCACCGCCCGGGGGATCCCCGCCTCCGGCGAGGGCGTCCCTTTGCTCGCCTCCCGGGAGGGTCGGATCCTGCGCGCCGCGCTCGCGATCACCCTCGACGGCAGCGACACCCTCGCCCTCACCGAGCTGGTGGACCTGCTGACCGGCCATCCCGCCCATGGCCGCTGGTTCGCCCAGCTCACCGCCGCACCGGATGACGAGTCCCGCCAGCAGGTCTTCCGGTCCTGGTGGCAGGCCGACGTGCTCGCCGGGCTGCGGAGCCTGCGTGAGGAGTGCATCTCCCTGACCCCCGTCGAGATGATCACCGCACTCGCCGACGCCCTCGACCTGCCCGAGCTGATCCGCTCCTGGTCCACCCCGGACCAGCGCCTGCGCACCCTGGATGCGCTGCGCAGGGTCGCCACGGAGTACGCCGACCAGGCCCGCTCCGCCTCCGCCCCGATCACGCTGACCGGGCTGCGGGCAGTGCTCGACGACACCGACCGCGGACCGGACCTGGCCGGCACCCCGGGCACCGTCTGGGTGGGCACGATCCACGGGGCGAAGGGCCTGGAGTGGCCCCAGGTGGTGGTCATGCAGCAGGACGCCAAGGAGCATTCCGCCACCAGCGGGGTGTTCGTGGTCCCGGCCGCGGAACTGGACGTGATGCAGCCGCTGGCCGGCCGTTCCCTGCGCTACTGGCCGAAGGTGCTTCCCCGCTTCGCCCCCGTGCAGGAGCGGCTCGCGCAGTCCGCGCACGCGCTGCGCAGCGCCGAGACGGAGCGGGACGAGGCCGGGCGCCTGCAATACGTCGCGCTCACCCGCGCGAGGGACGTGACGGTGCTCAGCGGCCACGGCTCCGCGCCCGTGCTGGACGCACTGCTGCCGGAGCCGGGCGAGGACCCCCTGGTGGGCTGGGAAGTCGGGACCGAGGCGCTGCAGGTCGGATCGGTGGCGCTGCCCGCGGTGGTCCGGGCGACAGCGACCGAGGTGGACGAGGATGCTCCTTCCTACCGTTCGGGGCGCAGCCCGCTGGCGGCGACCGATCTGTCACCGCAGCGGCCTGCCAGCTCCGGGGGAGCGTCGGCCCGTTTCCAGGCCTCGGGGGTCGACTCCCGGGAGGAGCTCGGAGACGTGCGGGAGCCGGTGCGGATCGGGCCCCGGCTGGTCCCGGCCGGCGGTCAGGGCTGGGAGC
>JAKDNE010000375.1 GCA_030451965.1 Brachybacterium sp.
GGACTGGGCCGGATCGTGTACGCCAGCAGCGGCGCCCAGCTGGATGAGTGGCTCGAGGAGTGGGGGGTGGCTGCGGGGCCCGTGGCGCCGCTGCCGATCCAGGTGGTCGCGCCGGGGATCGAGGTGGCGGGGCCGGACGAGGAGCTCAGCGAGGTGGTGCGAGGGCTGCAGGCGCGGCTGCTCGGGATCAGCTGAGCGAGTCCGCGATCGAGCCCGGACGGACCGGCACCCCGAGGGGCGCGGTCCGCCGGTTGTTCACGAGGTCGCCTGCCCGGGGGCCAGTCCTCGTGCGGCGTGGTCATCGAGAACGTCCTGCCAGTCGATGACGCCCTGCTCCTCGCACCACTGCGAGTAGACCTGCTCGAGCTCGGCGACCAGCTCCGGGTGCTGCGGGGAGAGGTCGTGGGCCTCGATGCGGTCGGTCGTGAGGTCGTAGAGCTCCCACGGGCTGCCCCATTCGCGGACCAGTTTCCATCGACCCCGACGCACGGCGGCGTTCCCGATGTGCTCCCAGCAGAGTGTCCGCTCGGGCCCCTCCTGGTCGGGATGCTGCCAGGAGCTCAGGAGGCTCCGCCCCACCCCGACGCGGTCGGCGCCGACGATGTCGAGGACTGTGGGCAGGATGTCCGTGATGTGGCCCAGGTCGGGGCTCACGGCGCCGCCTGAGGGGATTCCCCCGGCCGGCCAGGACGCCAGGAACGGGGTGGAGATCCCCCCTTCATGGACCCAGCTCTTCCACTTCCGGAACGGGGTGTTCGAGACGGTGGCCCAGTTCACGCCGTAGCTCTGGAAGGTGTCTGCCGGCCCGGGCATGATCGCCGGATCGTTCCCGAACCGCACTGGGTCCCCGGCGCGCGTGGTGCGGGGCTCCGTCGCCCGCGGGAAGTGCGGGTTGTCCGTCGGCAGCTCCTCCGCGCACCCGCCGTTGTCCGAGAAGAACAGCACCAGGGTGTCCTCGGCGACCCCGGTCTCCTCGAGCGAGTCCAGCACCGCGCCGATCCCGCGGTCCATCGTCTCGACCTGGGCGGCGTAGACCGACATGCGCTCGATCTCCCACGGGGCGTTCTCTCCCCACGCCGGGAGCTCCTGGCCATCAGCGACGCCGTGGATCTCGCTGTACAGGCCCTCCCGGTGCAGCCCGTCGAGCCGTCGCTGACGCATCCCGTCCCAGCCCTCCGCGTAGCGCTCGCGGTATTTCGCGATCTCCTCCTCGCGGGCGTGGAGCGGCCAATGAGGGGCGGTATAGGTGAGCATCGCGAGGAAGGGGACCTCGGCCTCGCCCTGGCGGCGGATGAAGTCGACCGCCCGCTGGGTGACGTGGTCGGTGAGATGGAAATCCTCCGGCAGCTCGTGCTCGGCGACGCGCTCCTCGCCGTCCATGAGCCGGGGCCGGAAATATCCCGAGGAGCCCTGGAGGATGCCGTGGAACTCCTCGAACCCGCGCCGGGTCGGCCAGGTCTCGCCGGGATTCTCGATGTCGCTGCTCAGATGCCACTTGCCGAACAGCCCGCAGGAGTAACCCTGACCCGACAGGCACTCGGCGATGGTGGGCACCTCGGTGGAGAGGGAACCGGGGTAGCCATTCGGGCGGTTGTCCGTGGTGAGCACCCCGATCCCGACGCTGTGCGGGTTCTGGCCGGTCATCAGGGCGGCGCGTGAGGGGCTGCATCGCGGCGTCACGTAATAGGAGCTCATGCGGATGCCCCGGTCGGAGAGCCGGGTGAGGTTCGGGGTGTCGATCTCCCCGCCGAACGGCGCGATGTCGGAGAAGCCGAGATCGTCGGCCAGGACGATGACGATGTTGGGTCGAGCGGTCATGATGTCCGTCCTCGGTGAAGATCAGGGGCTGGGGCGCGGAACGCCGTGGGTGCATGGGCCCAAGGCCGTGACGACATCTCCAGCGGTGACGGGACCCTATCGCGCCGGTGATCACACCCGGGCGGGCCCCGCCGTGCCCTTCGTCGCTCCTCGTCTCAGCCCGCTCCGCTACGGTGATTCAGACGCGGCGCTCGCGCCGACCATCGCTATGAAGGAGTCGTCATGCCTGATATGTCAGGGAAGAACGGGATCATCACCGGAGCGGGCGGGGGCATCGGCCGCGCCAGCGCGCTCGCCTTCGCCGACGCCGGCGCGCGCGTGATGATCATGGACATCGCCGCAGAGCCGCTCGAAGAGACCGCACGGCTGATCCGTGAGGCCGGCGGCACTGCGGAGACCATGGTCGGAGACGCCTCCGACGAGGACTTCGCCGCGCAGATGGTGGCGCGCACAGTCGAGCTGTGGGAGACGCTCGACTTCGCCCACAACAACGCCGGCATCGGCATCGCCGCGACACCGTTCACGCAGCAGGAGCGCTCGACGTGGGACCGGGTGTTCACGCTGAACGTGTTCGGCACCATGAGCTTCATGAAGCATGAGCTGCGCCAGATGGAGAAGCAGGGCTCCGGTGCGATCGTGAACACCTCCTCGATGTCCGGCAAGAACGGCAGCCCCGGCCTGTCCCCCTACAACGCCTCGAAGTGGGCGGTCAACGGCATGACGCAGACCGCGGCGCTGGAATACGCCGAGAAGGGGATCCGCGTGAACGCGATCTGCCCTGGCGCGACCTTCACTGCGGCCCTCGCCTCATGGAAGGAGTCCTCCCCGCGCGAGTACGAGGGCTACACCTCGGCGATCCCGATGAAGCGCGCGGCGGAGCCGCACGAGCAGGCCGATGCCGCGGTGTGGCTGTGCTCGGCGGAGGCCGGGTACGTCACCGGCACGCTGCTGAACGTGGACGGCGGCGAGGGGATCCTCGGCAAGCAGTGAG
>JAKDNE010000376.1 GCA_030451965.1 Brachybacterium sp.
CCACCGCCGAGCGCCGCGATCTGTGGGGACCGCTCCAGCAGCCGCTGCAGGGCACGGTCCACTCCCCCACCTCGAAAGCCGTCGGCCGGCCCCGCCGCTCGCCCCTGGTGCGCTTCGGCGCCCCGGTGCTGCTGGGCGGGCTCGCCGCGGTCCTCACCCTCGTCGTCGGGCTCGGCACCGGACTGGCCGGTCCCCTGCTGGCCCTCGCCGCGGCGGCCGGCGTCGGCGTGGTGACCCTCGGCGGCAGCGGCGCCCTCCTGAACGCCCCGCATCGTGACCAGGATGAACGCCCCGTGCTGGATGCTTCGGTGCCGGACAGCACCCGCGCCGTGCTCTCGACGATCCTCGAGTCCGACACCACCACCCGCGAGCAGATCGCTCAGCAGCGGCCACGAACGGGCGGCGCCCCGTCGGCCACGACCGTGCTGGACGACGTCGACGCTCTCGTGACCCGGATCGACGCGCTGGTCGCCACCGAGCAGCTGCAGTCGCTGCGGCCCTCGGCCGCCGAGGTGACGATGCTCGAGGGGATCGCCTGTCGCTACGTGCCCGATCTGGTCGAGGCCGCGAGCGACACCATCGGTTTCCTGCAGACCTTCGAGGGCTCCGCCCGCCAGGAGGCGCTGGAGAACCTCGGGAGCATCGGTCAGCAGCTGAACGTGCTGGAAGAGGGGGTCGAGCAGATCGAGGCCGACCTCGTCGGCGGCGTCTCCCGGTCCCTCGAGGTGCACGCCGAGTTCCTGCGCACCCGCTTCGCCGACCAGCACCTGAACCCGATCATCGACGTCTGATCGCATCCAGACCATTTCCGCACCCCACCGCGAATCGCCCAGGAGGCCCCGATGGACAAGCTCCAACCACCCGTTCCCGACCAGGAGATCACCCCGGCCGAGCCGGTCGAATCGATCGACGACGACCAGGCCGGCGACATGCTGCCGGAACTGCCCGCCGAACAGCAGCAGGAGCTCGAGCAGCGCGCTGATGCCTGGGTCGAGCAGGTCGCCCAGCTGAACCCCCACTCCCAGGAGTACACCGCTCAGGTCAACGCGCTCGGCGCGGTGGCACGCCGCACCTTCGAGCGCACCAGCCAGACCTCCTCCCGCTTCATGCAGCAGTCGCTGCGGGAGTCGAAGGAGAAGGGCACTGCGCAGGAGTCGGTCGCGAAGTCCCTCTCCGAGCTGCGCACCACCATGGGGGAGCTCGCCCCGAAGGAGGAGACCTTCGCCGACAAGGCGCTGTCCTTCCTGCCGGGCCGCAACCTCGCCAAGCGCTACTTCCGCAGCTTCGAATCGAACCAGGATCAGCTCGACCAGGTGCTCGGCGCGCTCAGCCGCGGTCAGGAGATGCTGCAGAAGGACAATGCCGAGCTCTCCGTCGAGCGCCGGGCGCTGTGGGAGGACCTCGCCTCCCTGAAGAAGGCCTCCTACCTGCTGACCCTGCTCGATGACCGGGCTGTGCGGCGCGCCGAGCAGACCCGCGCCGAGGGGAAGGCCGCGGAGGCGGATGCCTTGGAGCGGGACGTGCTGTTCGCCGTGCGGCAGCGCCGCCAGGACGTGGCAACCCAGATCGCGGTCACCGTCCAGGCCTACCTGTCGATGGGGCTCATCGAGGACAACAACACCAAGCTCCAGCAGGGGGTGGAGCGGGCGCGGACCACCACCGTCACTGCGCTGCGCACCGCGGTGATCACCGCTCAGGCGCTGGAGAACCAGAAGATCGTGCTGGACCAGATCGACGCGGTCAACCGCACCACCGACGACCTGATCTCCCGCACCTCGCAGATGCTGGCGGACAACTCGGTGAAAATCCAGGAGCAGGCCGCGACCTCCGGGGTCTCCGAGGAGACGCTGCAGAAGGCCTTCGAGAACCTGTTCACCACGATGGACGGGATCGACGCCTTCCGCACCCAGGCCAACCAGAACTTCCTCACCACGGTGACGAACCTGGAGCAGCAGGTGGAGCGTGCTCAGCCCTATCTGGAACGCATGCAGAACGAGCAGCCCGAGCACGAGCAGATCGAGAGCGCCAGCGCGATGGACCTGCTCGAGATCGAGGACCGGCGATGAGCACCTCTCACGCCCTGACGAGGGAGGGAGAGCTCTGATGGCCTCCGCGGTCACGGATCGCGCGATCAGCGCGATCAAGCAGATGGTGGTGGACGGGACGCTGAAGCCCGGCGACCGGCTCCCCACCGAGAGCGAGCTGTCCGAACGGATCGGGGTCTCCCGCAACTCGTTGCGCGAGGCGGTCAAGGCGCTGTCCGTGATCCGGGTGCTCGACGTGCGCCAGGGCGACGGCACCTATGTGACGGCCCTCGAGCCGGAGCAGCTGCTGGAGTCCCTCGCGTTCGTGCTCGACCTCCACCACGACTCCAGCTATGTGGAGATCATCGAGATCCGGCGCCTGCTGGAGCCGGCCGCGGTCGAGCAGGCCTGCCCGCACCTGACCGACGACGACTTCGCGAAGCTCGAGCAGACGATGGCCGAGCTCGACGACAGCTCCACGATCGAGGATCTGGTCGAGGCGGACATCGCCTTCCACCACCTGATCAACGAACGCTGCCCCAACGACTACCTCAGCTCGTTGCTGGACAGCCTCGCGAGCTCGACCTCGCGGGCCCGGGTGTGGCGCGGCCTGACCGACGATTCCGCGGTCGAGCGCACCCTCTCCGAGCACCGCCGGATCCTGGACGCGCTGGAGGCCCGTCGGCCGGACCTCGCCCGCACCTATGCGGCGGCGCATGTCGCAGGGGTCGAGTCCTGGCTGCTGCAGAAGGGGGAGCCGCCGGCCGCGTGAGGCCGA
>JAKDNE010000377.1 GCA_030451965.1 Brachybacterium sp.
AACGCCCCCCCCCCCCGGCCGGGGGAGGGGGGTGGCCGCGCGCCCCGGGCGCCGGGGGGGCGCCGCCGCGACTCCACCATCGTCAGCAGCTGCAGCACACGGGTCAGGGAATACCCGCCGAGCGCGAGCGCAGCCGCCAGCACCAGCTCGTTCATCGGCCGTGCCTGGCCCGCCGCGGGAGCCGTCCTGGCCGCCTCGACCACGCCCAGCACCGTCAGGGCCACGCCCGCCGTCGCGACCAGGGCCGGCAGCAGCGGCGAGGGGCCGTCCAGCGGGGCGGGCGCCCGCTCATCGGTGCGGGCCTCGGCGACCATCCCCTCCGCGTCGAGCCGCGGGAACCGTGCGAGCTCGTCCGTGAGGTGGCGCTCGAGGCCCTGCCCGGGATCGGGGCCGGAGACATGGTCGGAGCTCATCGGTCCACGGTAGCCCGCGACTCGCCCTGCCCCGAGGACGGGGACGGAGCGGTCGTGGCCGACGGTAGACTCCCCGATGTGATGAGCGAGATCGAGATCGGCCGCAATAAGCGGGGACGCCGCAGCTACAGCCTGGACGACGTGGCGGTGGTCCCCTCCCGGCGCACCCGGGACCCGGAGGACGTCTCCACCTCCTGGCAGGTGGATGCGTACCACTTCGACATCCCGATCTTCGCCGCCCCCATGGATTCCCTGATGTCGCCCGAGACCGCGATCGCGCTCGGCCGTCTCGGCGGTCTCGGCGTGCTGGACCTCGAAGGGCTGTGGACCCGTTACGAGGACCCCAGCTCCCAGTTCGACCGCATCGCCGCCGCCTCCGATGACGAGGTCGTGGACGTGATGCGCTCCGTCTACGCGGAGCCGATCAAGACCGAGCTGATCCGTGACCGGCTCCAGCAGCTGCGCGACGCCGGGGTCACCGCCGCCGGTTCGCTGTCCCCGCAGCGCACCCAGGAGCATTGGAAGACCGTCGTGGACGCCGGTGTGGACCTGTTCTTCATCCGCGGCACGACCGTGTCCGCCGAGCATGTCTCCACCAACCGTGAGCCGTTGAACCTCAAGCGATTCATCTATGAGCTGGACGTCCCGGTGATCGTCGGTGGCTGCGCGACCTACACCGCCGCTCTGCACCTGATGCGCACCGGCGCGGCCGGGGTGCTGGTCGGCTTCGGCGGTGGTGCCTCCCAGACCACCGAGGAGACCCTGGGCATCTCCGTGCCGCTGGCCGGTGCGGTGGCCGATGTCGCCGCCGCCCGCCGCGACTACATGGACGAGTCCGGTGGCCGCTACGTGCACGTCATCGCAGACGGGGGGATGGGCCGCTCCGGCGACCTGGTCAAGGCCATCGCCTGCGGCGCCGACGGGCTGATGGTCGGGGCGGCGCTCGCCCGGGCCGAGGAGGCCCCGGGACACGGCCACCACTGGGGCAGCGAGGCCCACCACCCGACGCTCACCCGCGGGCACCGGGTCAGCGTGGGCACGGTGGCACCGCTCGAGCAGATCCTCTTCGGCCCCTCGATCGCGGCCGACGGCACCACCAACCTCATCGGTGCGCTCCGCCACGCCATGGCGACCACCGGCTACCTCGACCTGAAGGAGTTCCAGCGGGTCGATGTCATCGCTCAGCCCTGATGCCCTCGACGGGGCATCGACTGTGACCGCGGCCGGTCGGGGCAGCGGCACCGCATCGGGACGCGGCCTGCCGCCCGTCGTGATCCTGCTGCTCGGCATGCTCATCGCAGGGGCGTGCCTGCCGCTGCTGTTCGGGTCGTTCTACGCCCCGAATCCTCCCCCGGGGGAGATGGTCCGGTACCTGTTGCTCGGACTGCTGGACGGGCGCGGGCCGTTCTTCGTCCAGGACCTGCTGTGGAACCGGTTCGTGCTGATCGTCGCCGTGCTGCTCGTGCTGGTCCTGGCCGTGCTGCCCTGGTGGGCGGTGCGCTCGCAGCGCCGGGGTGGTCGGAGCGGCGGTCACCGCATCGACGTATCGTTCGGCGCCGCCGGATCGACGTCCCCCGGCACCGGCGGGACGCGGGTCACCCGCACGGAGCACCGCTCCTCGCTCACCTTCTCCGATGACGGCCGGATCCTGGACGAGGAGTGCCCGGGTGCTTTGACGATTGAGCGCAGCGTCCCGGAGCTGCGGTCGATGGCCCGGGCGACCAGGATCCCCTGGAACACGGTCTTCGAGACCGAGGGCGGTGCGCGCGGCTTCCTCGAGATCCTCAGAGCGCTCAGCACCGGGCCCGTCCGGGTGCGGACCGAGGCGGGGAGCATTGCCGCCGAGCAGGACCTCGACACCGACCCGGCGCGGCCTGCCGGGCAGCCGGATCCCGGCGACGATCCCGAGCCGCCCGGCGAGCCCGCGGAGCGCGCTCCCCTCGAGGCGGGCGGCTCCGACGGGTACCGCTACTCCACCGCATCCTGGTCGTCGATCTACTCCGGATCCGACTACACCTCCATCAACCGGTACGCCGCGGACCGTTCCGCGGGCCCGGGCGAGGACGAGGAGCAGGACCGATGACCCTCCACCCCGCATCGCGGACCGGGACGGGCCAGGGGCTGTGGTTCCTGGGAGTGCTCGGGCGCTCGCTGCTCCTGCTCCTGCTCGCCGTCGTGCTCTCCCTGCTCCTGATACTGCAGTGGACGCATTGGACCCTGGAGCCGAGGATGGTGCAGTACATCGCCTCCTGGCTGCTGCGTCCCGCGTCGGGGTTCCTCTCGCTCACCCTGGTGCTGTGGCTGCTGTTCACCGCGCCCCGCGCCCTGCGCGTCCTGGGCGGAGCCCGGCGCAGCGGGGAGCCCGCTCCCGACGCGGGGGAGGAGGCC
>JAKDNE010000037.1 GCA_030451965.1 Brachybacterium sp.
CGCCCCCGACGGCGCGGCCCCCGACGGCGCGGTGCTCACGGTCGCCGGCGAGCTGCGCACCGTCGGCGGCCTCGTCGCGCAGTTCTTCACCGAGCACGGCTGGACGGTGCACGAGCGCGGGCCGGGCCGGCTCGAGGTCGAGACCGGGAGCCTGCGACGCACGGTGCTGCTGGGTGCCTTCGCCGGCTCGAGGTTCCGCCTCACCGCGCTGCTCGAGCTGCGGGCACTGCCCAGCGACGGGGGAGGACCGGAGACGGTCGAGGTGCGCTACCGATGGGGCGCCGGAGCGGGACGGGCCCTCGGAGGCTCGGTCGGCCGGATCCGGGCGGCACGCAGGCACCGGGAGACGTCCATCGCGCTCGGACGACATCTCGGGGCCGACGGACGCACCGTGCACACGCGACCGCTCTGATCCCTGGAACATCCTGATCCCGGAGGCGGACCCGGGGCCGGGTCACCGCCCCGACGAAGAAGAGGCTCCCTCGCCATTGAAGGAGCCTGGTAGTGACCATAGTGCCGAACTGGTGAGAAGCAGATCACATCCCGGTCACGGTTCTCCCGATGCCTCGCCCTAGGATGGACCGATCGTCCCTCCGGGCGACCCGGGACCCCTCAGCGACAGGATGAACGACACCATGACTTTGCGCATCGCCGTCTTCGGCGAGAACCGGCACGAGAAGGTCGACCCGACAGTGCAGGAGATCTACCCCGAGGGGATGCACACCGTCATCGCGGAGGCCCTGCGCAGGCTGCTCGCGGCCGATGGCGTCGACGCCGAGGTGCGCATCGCCCTGCTCGATGACATCGAGGAGTCCCTCTCGGAGGAGGCGCTCGCCGAGACCGACGTGCTGACCTGGTGGGGCCACATGGCGCACCAGGACGTGCCCGACGAGATCGCTGAGCGCGTGGTGCGCCGCGTGCACGAGGGCATGGGCCTGATCCCGCTGCACTCGGCCCACTACTCCAAGCCGTTCAGAGCGCTGATGGGCACCACCTGCAACCTGCTGTGGCGCAACGACGGCGAGGAGGAGCGGGTCTGGACCGTGAGCGGCTCCCATCCGATCGCCCGCGGCGTCCCGCACCCGATCGTCATCCCTGAGCAGGAGATGTACGGCGAGATGTTCGACATCCCCGCCCCTGACGAGCTGGTGTTCCTCTCCTCCTTCGCCGGGGGAGAGGTGTTCCGCTCCGGCGCCGCATTCCGCCGCGGCAAGGGCAAGGTCTTCTACTTCAGCCCCGGTGACCAGGAGTACCCCGTCTATCATCAGGCCGCGATCCAGCGGGTGCTGGCCAACGCCGTGGTCTGGGCTCGGCCCGAGGAGCGCGAGACCGCTCCCGTGAAGATCGCCAATGCGCCGCGCGACTGGTTCCGCGGCGAGGAGATCACGCGTGTCATCTGAGCGCCCTGCCGCAGCGCTGACCGACACCAGCGCCGCCCCGTCCCCGGCGCTCGAGCGCACCGGATTCCCGCGCCTGCCGGCCGACCGCCCCGCCCGGGTGGTGGTCGTCGGCGCGGGCGGCATGGGCAGCTGGTGGGCCCGCGAGATCGTGGCCAGCGACGTCGCCGAGCTGGTGGGCGTCGCCGACCTGGTCGGCGGCGCGCCGGAACGGGTCATCGCGCAGTCGGGGGCGACCGACCCGTCGGCCGTCGCGACCGGCACCGATGGGGTCGACCTCGCCCTCGCCACCGGCGCCGACCTGCTGGTGGACCCGACGGTGCCGGTGGCGCACCATCCGGTGACGGTGAAGGCGCTGCATGCCGGGATCCCGGTGCTCGGCGAGAAGCCGGTCACCGAGACCCTGCCGGAAGCGCTGAGCCTGGTGGCGCATGCCGAGCTGACCGGGGTGCCGTTCATGGTCTCCCAGTCGAGGCGGTTCTTCCGCCAGGTGCGGCAGCTGCGCAGCTTCGTCGCCGCCCACGGTCCGACGGTTCTGACCAGCGCCTTCTTCTCCCTGTTCGTCGAGCACGACGGGTTTCGCCGCACCCAGCGGCATCCGCTGCTGCGGGACATGGGGATCCACGCCTTCGACGCCGCGCGGTACATCACCGGCGCCGACCCGGTGGCGGTGACCGCCCGCGGTGCGCGACCGGACTGGAGCGTGTACGCGCACGACGCCACCGTGACAGCGACCTTCGAGATGGACGACGACTCGCTGTTCGCCTATCACGGCACCTGGAACGCCCGCGGCCTGCCGACCTGGTGGAACGGGGAGTGGCGGATCGCCGCCCAGCACGGTTCGGCCACCTGGGACGGCATCGGTGCCCCGGTGCTCGGCACCGAGGACGAGGAGTCCACTGCTCGGCTGCAGGCCGAGGTCGCGGAGGAGACCGCGCCGGAGCCCGATCAGATCGCCGCCTCCCTGGTGGAGTGCGTCAGCTCCCTGCGCGAGGGCCGCACCCCGATGTGCGAGGTGCACGAGAACCTGCTGAGCTTCGCGATGGTCGAGGCGGCGGTGGCCTCCGTGGAGCGCGGGCAGCGCGTCGAGATCGACGAGCTGCTCGAGCAGGCCCGCCTCGAGGCGATCGCCGCCGAGGCCGACCCCGCGGTGCGGGAGCTGCTGCAGTCCTGGACCTCGGTGCGCGAGGTGCTCACCGCCGGGCGCTGAGCATCCGGTGCGCGGCACCGGGTGTGCAGCTTCCACCGGGCGCACGACGAAGCCCCTCGCCGCACCTTCTGGTGCTGTGAGGGGCTTCGATCCGTGGTGCGCCCGGACAATGGTGCGCCCGGAGGGATTCGAACCCCCAACCTTCTGATCCGTAGTCAGATGCTCTATCCGTTAAGCTACGGGCGCCTGCCAGCTGAACTGACCTGATCAACTCTAGCGGTCGTGTCCTGCCGGCGCCAATCCGGGAGTCATGACCCTGCTCACACGACTCCCGGACGGCTCACCTGGACGCAGTCACCAGCGCGGATTCTGCGGCGGCTGCTGGCCCTGACCGGGCTGGCCCCACTGCTGCCCGTCCTGCGGCGGATTGGACCACGGCTGCTCGCCCTGCGGCGGATTGGACCACGGCTGCTCGCCCTGCGGCGCAGGCGGGGGAGATGCCTGACCCCACTGCTGGCCCGGCTGACCCTGCGGGGCCGCCGGCGGGGATGCCTGACCCCACTGCTGACCCGGCTGACCCGGCTGGCCGGGCTGACCCTGCGGGGCCGCGCTGCCCGCTGCTGCCGCGGAGCCGTAGCCGCCGGGCATGCCGGACGGGGTGGAGCCGCCGCCCTTGTTCTTGCGGGAGCGGATCACGAAGAAGGCGACCGCCGCGAGGAGGAGCAGGAAGAAGAACCCGAGCACCAGCACGACCACGATGACGATCACCCAGGGGAAGCCGCCGGCATCCGCCCGGATGTCGACGCCCTGCGACATCTGGTTGAGATCGGTGTAGGTCACGGAGTTCCCGTCGACCTCGCCACCGTTGGAGTCGATGACCTTGCCGGGGAAGGTGAAGGTCATCCGGAAGTCGATGTCGAGCCCGTCCATCCCCGGATCCTCGAGATCCATGGTCTCGTCACCCTCGAGGACCAGGTGGTACTCGCCGCCCTCCTCGGTGAGGGAGAGGTCGGAACCGAAGTTGTCCCGGGTCATGACGCCGGTGACGAGACAGCCGAGCTGGCCGTCCTCCTCATAGGGCTCGACGTCGGGCGCGATCTCACCGCCGACGGACAGCTCCTCGGCCATCTCGGAGCACATCTCCTCGGCGGTGTCGTAGACGCCGTCGGTGAACTCCTCGTCGATGGCGAGGTCGTAGGACACGTTGATCGTGTCGATGTCCTGGATATCGAGATCAGCGTGGAGCTTCCCGCATCCGGCGAGCACCATGAGGAAGGGCAGGAGGAGAACGGCGATGAGTCTCCGCCGCGTCGAGATGCTGTTCATGGGGTTCCCGTCGGGTAGTGCGCTGAGATCTGTGGACATCGCCGTGCTGAGCGGGTGTCATCGTCAGCCTACCGGCGCGGGAGCGCCGCCGCCGTGGGGAGAACTCCCCATCGGGGGAGGGACGCTCTGCTACTTCCAGAACATCAGCATGCCGCCGCCGACCATCAGCACCCCGAAGCCGGCGGCGAGGTTCCAGTCGCCGATGGGCAGGGGCAGCTGGCCCGCGGAGATGTAATAGGTGACCAGGTAGGCCAGGCCCACGACCAGCAGCACCACGGCGGTGGGCGCGAGCCAGGTGGGGTTCTGGGTCGCGGCGGCGACCCGGCGGCCGGTGCTGCGGGTGCTCTCCGCGGCGGCGGCCTTCTTCACCGACGTGGACCGGGTGGAGTCCTTCGCCTTCTCGGCGACCTCGCCGCCCTTGGGCTTGACCGGGTCCTTGCCGGTGGCGGAGCGCTTGACGGGGTCCTTGCCGGCGGCGGAGCGCTTGACCGGATCCCTGCCCGCGCTCTTCGAGGACTTCTCGACCGGATCCTCCACGGGCTTCGCCGCGGCCGTGGCCTTCGCGTTCGATGTCGACCGCTGGGACGACTTCTTCCTGCTCCTGGCCATGGATCGGTGCTCCCTCGACGCGCCTGATCGCGCGGGCGTGCCGCGCGTGCCCGCGGGTGCGGGCTGTGGCCTAGGGTAATGGTCGTCGACCGAGGGTGCGAAGTCAGGAGTTGCCATGGACGCAGAAGGCGTCGGCCGCAGCCCTGCTGGCCGCGCGCGGCGCCGCGGCCGGATCGGGGTGGCGCTGGTGATGGTGCTGTGCGGAGTCCTGTTCGCCACCACCGCGAGGCTCTCCGACGGCAGCTCCATCCGCGACGAGAGCAGCGATGTCGCGGGCGTGCTCGAGGAGCGCGGGCGCGTGATCGAGGACCTCACCGAGGAGAACTCGGCCAAGCGCGCCGAGATCCAACGGCTGCGCGGCACGGGGGAGGGCGCACCGGCCGCGGCGTTCACCCAGCAGGTCTCGGACGCCGTCGGGCTCAGCGAGGTCAGCGGACCCGCCCTGCGGATCACCCTCACCGACGCCCCCGGCAGCGCGCTGGGCACGATCCCCGGCACGGAGCCCGACGACCTCGTGGTCCACCAGCAGGATCTCGAGTCCTATGTCAACGCGCTGTGGGCGGGCGGCGCCGAGGCGATGATGCTCCAGGACCAGCGGGTCATCAACGGCAGCGCCTTCCGCTGCGCGGGCAACACCCTGCTGCTCGAGGGTCGGGTCTACTCCCCGCCGTTCGTCATCACCGTCATCGGGCCGGTCGACGAGATGACCGCCTCGCTCGACGCCTCGCCGGGGGTCCAGGTGTATCGCGAATGGGTGGACCACGTGGGGCTCGGCGAGAATGTCGAGACCTTGGAGACCACCACCCTCCCCGGTTTCGTCGGCTCCCTCACGCTCGATGCGGAGGTGACCGGATGAGCTCGTCCCACCGCGGTCGCCGCCGCGGTGGCGTGGTCATCGGGATCCTCGGCGAGCTGCTGCTGACCCTCGGGGCCCTGCTGCTGCTGTTCCTCATCTGGCAGCTGTGGTGGACCGATGTGGTCGCCGACCGCGAGCAGTCCGGGATTCTCGCCGGCCTGGAGCAGGAGTGGGGCGAGGTCGATGCGCAGACCGTCGCCCTGCGGCAGGAGGGCCCGCCGCCGGTGCCCGGGACCCCGTCGGACACGAAGGTCTGGGGCACCATGCACGTGCCGAGCTTCGATCGCCCGGAATTCCCGCTTGCGGAGGGAGTCAGCCTCGAGCAGGTGCTCAACGTCAAGGGGGCGGGGCACTACCCGGGCACCGCGCTGCCCGGAGAGGTCGGGAACGTCGCGATCGCCGGGCACCGGAACACCTATGGCCGCGTCTTCGAGGACATCGCCCGGCTCGGGGCCGGGGACCCGATCGTGGTGGAGACGGCCGACGCCTTCTACGTGTACGAGGTGACCGAGACGCTCATCGTCCAGCCCGAGGACGTCGAGGTGATCGCGCCGACGCCCGGGCAGCCCGGCGTCGAGCCCACGGCGCAGATGCTCACCATGACCGCCTGCCACCCGATGTTCTCCGCCCGTGAGCGCATCATCGTCCACGCGGAGTTCGCGTACTGGACGAAGCGGTCCGACGGGATCCCCGAAGCACTCGCGGAGGATGCCGCGACCACCCCCGATGCCGCGGAGGAGAGCTGATGTACGGATGGCTGTTCCGGCGCCTGCCCGGACCGCTGTGGGTGCGGGTGCTGCTCACCGTGGTGCTGGTGGTCGCGCTCATCGTGGCGCTGTTCGCCTGGGTCTTCCCGGCGATCGCGCCCTCCCTGCCCTTCAACGACGGCATGGTCGGCGCGCTGCCTCCCGGCGCGCTGCATGCCGGTGCCGCGCCCCTCCGGCCCTGACGCGGCCTGACGCGGCGGGAGGTCGGCTCAGCCGGCGGTCATCAGGGGCTCGAGCCCGGTGGCGCGCTCGGCCGCGTCCCGGCCGTCGCACAGCTCGAGGAAGCGGGCCAGCATCAGGTGCCCGTTCTCGGTGAGCACCGACTCCGGATGGAACTGGACCCCGTGCAGCGGCAGCTCGCGATGCGCCAGGCCCATCACCATGCCGTCGGCCGTGCGGGCGGTGACCTCGAGCTGCGCGGGAATGGTCTCGGGCACCACGGTCAGCGAGTGGTAGCGGGTGGCGATCATCGGGGACGGTGCGCCGGCGAACACGCTGGTGCCCTGATGGGTGAGCTCGCTGGTCCGTCCGTGCATCAGCTGCGGGGCATGGTCCACGGTGGCGCCGAAGTACTGGCCCAGCGCCTGATGGCCCAGGCACACCCCGAGCATCGGCAGCCGGTCGGCGGCGCAGGCACCGATGACCTCGAGGGAACGGCCGGCGGTGGTGGGGCTGCCCGGGCCGGGGGAGACCAGCACGCCGTCGAACCCGGTGAGGTCCACCTCGCCCTCGGCCGTCGACGGCACCTCATCGTTGCGGACCACGACCGTCTCGGCGCCCAGCTGCTGCAGGTAGCCGACGATCGTGAAGACGAAGCTGTCGTAGTTGTCGACCACCAGGATCCGCGCGACCGTCGACCGATCGGCGGCGGCCTCGCCCTCTGCGGTGCTCTTCGCGGTGCCCTCAGCCGTTCCCATTGCCGTTGTTCCCATTTCCCTGCCCCTGTCCGACGTTGCCCTGCGCGTTGCCCTCACCGTCGCCGGGCTTGTCGCTCGGCGGGTCCGCAGAAGGCTCGTCGGCGGTCTCGGACGGCGAGGCTGACTCCGACTCCGACGGCGACTCCTTCGGGGTCTCGCTGGGTTTCTCGCTGGGCTCCTCGGTGGGGGTCGCCTTCGGCCCTGAGGAGACCACGATCGTGATCGTGGCGCCCCGCTCGACCGACTTGTTCGCGCCGGGCTCGGTGCGGATCACGCGGCCCTTCTCGACGCTGTCCGAGTGCTCCTCGGTGTCGGTGTGGCCGAAGCCCGCATCGCCCAGGGTCCTCTGGGCATCCGCGAGCGGCTGCCCGGTCACGTTGGGGACGGAGACGGGGCCCTCAGGAGCCGCGACGACCAGCTGGATGGTGGTGCCGATCGTCTCGGACTTCCCACCCGGAGGCGTCTGCTCGAGCACGGTGTCCGGCGCGTGCTCGCCGTCCGGGCGCTCGGTGCTCTCGACCTCGAAGCCGATGCCCGTGAGGATCTCGGTGGCCTTCTCGAGATCGGTGCCGACCAGGTCCGGCACCGGGTAGCTGCCGGTCGCGTCCCAGAACTGGACCTCGTCCCCGCGCTGGACGGAGCTGCCGGCGACCGGGTCCGTCCGGGTGACGATCCCGCGCTCGGTCTTCTGCTTGTCCTCGCTGTCGACATGCTTGGGGACGAATCCGGCGTCCTCGAGCAGCTTCTCGGCCTCGTCCCGGGGTTTGCCGGTGACGTCGGGGACATCGACGGCTTCCGGTCCGGAGGAGACGGTCACCTCGACGGTGGAGCCGACGGCGATCTCCTCCCCCTCCCCGGGATCAGCGGAGATGACGGTCCCCGCTTCGACCTCCATGGACTCCGCCTGGACGAAATCGCCCTTCAGTCCGACGTCGTCCAGGAGCGCACTCGCGTCCTCCTCGGTCTCCCCCACGACAGACGGCACGGCGACCGTCTCAGGGCCCTGGTCCCAGGGCTGGAAGACGGCGAGGGCCGCGACGACCAGGCCGAGCACCGCGAGGACCACCAGGATGATCAGCCACCAGGGCTTGCGGCGGTCCTCGTCCTCGTCCGCGGCGACCTCGGCCTCGTCGACGGCGTGCAGGGCGAGCGGGCCCGTGCTGGGCGTCGGGGCGGAGGCGCCGTTCCAGTTCTGGGCGCGTATTCCGCCGGCCGTCGCGGCACCGACCGCGGCCATGGCGGGAAGCGCCTCGGTGGCCTCGTCGACCGGGCCGAGCACGGTCGTGGGCTGGGTGTCGTCGCCCGTCGGGACGGCGCCTCCCACCAGTGCCGGGGTCCTCCCGGACACCACCGCGGCGATGTCACGGGAGAAGGCGACCGCGCTCGGGTAGCGCTCCTCGCGATCCTTGGTCAGACCGGTGAGGATCACGGCGTCCAGAGCCGGCGTGATCGCCGGGTTGTAGGCCGAGGGCGGATGCGGCTCCTCGCGCACGTGCTGGTACGCGATCGAGACCGGGGTGTCGCCGGTGAACGGGGGTCGCCCGGTCAGCATCTCGAACATCACGCAGGCGGCGGAGTAGATGTCGGAGCGGGCGTCGACGAGCTGGCCGCGGGCCTGCTCGGGGGAGAGGTACTGGGCGGTGCCCATGACGGCCTGGGTCGCGGTCATCGCGCTGGTGGCGTCTGCGATCGCACGGGCGATGCCGAAGTCCATCACCTTCACCGCGCCGGCCTCGTTGATCATGATGTTGCCGGGCTTGATGTCCCGGTGCACGATCCCGGCGCGGTGCGAGTACTCCAGGGCGCTCAGCAGCGCCGCCATGATCTCGCCGGCCTGCGCGGCGGGCATCGGGTGCTCGGGATCGATGAATTCGCGCAGGGTCTTGCCCTGGACGTACTCCATCACGATGTAGGGGATGGTGACGTCCGCCCCGGTGATGGTGGTCTGCTGCTCTTCGCCGGTGTCATACACGGCGACGATCGAGGGATGGTTCAGCGAGGCGGCGCTGTGCGCCTCGCGTCGGAACCGCTCCTGGAAGTTGGAGTCCCGGGCCAGGTCGGAGCGCAGCACCTTGACGGCGACGGTGCGGTGCAACCGGGTGTCCTCCGCGAGGAACACCTCTGCCATCCCGCCGGTGCCGAGGATCCGTCCCAGGCGGTAGCGTCCGCCCAGGACCACGTTGTCTTCGCTCACTCCACACCCGTCCTCGTGCCGTGGCCGACACCGACCGCTGTGACCATCGTAGTTGCTGACGCCGCGTCGACTGCGGAGACGTGAGCGATCTCCGCTCCGCCCGGAGCGCCCATCGCGCCCACCGCACCCAGGGGGAGCAGGCCGAGCCCACCCGCGACCGCCGCGATGATCGCGATGATCACCAGGATCACCAGGATCAGTCCCGGGAATGACATGCCCCCGAGCTGCCGACCGGTCGTGGAGGTGCCGCGCACCGTCCGCGAAGACGTGGGGGTGTCGACGTCGTCGAAGGCGCCGGCCGGGCGCGACGCCGCAGGCGGTCTGCCCTCGGCGCCGGCCGCTCCCTCGGCTCCCCGAGGCACCGCCGACGGCGAGGAGGCCGAACGGGCGGAGTCCGCCGAGCTCGCCGACCGGGCGGAGTTCGCCGACCGCGCCGAGCTCGCCGACAGCGCTGAGCTCGCGGACAGCGCTGAGCTCGCGGACAGCGCTGAGCTCGCCGACCGGGTCGGGCGCGCGGCGCGGCGCGGCGCGGAACCGGCCGAGGCGGCCGACAGCGCCGAGGGGCCCGAGGCGCCCGAGCGGTGCCGGATCCCGCGACCGCGGCCGGACAGCGGCAGCGGCATCGCGGCCGTGCGGGTCCCCGTGGGCGAGGCCCCGGGGCGATGGCCGTCGGAGGAGGCCGGGGAGGTCCCGGAGCTCTCCGCCACGGGTCCCGGCCGGACCTGGTTCTCCCCGGTCCAGTCATGGTCGGCGACCTTGGTCACCGGGATCGCGCCGGTGCTGAAGCGTGGCTCGACGCCGCGCTGGACCGCCTCGAGGATCCGCGACACCGCGGCCGCGGACCGGGGGCGGTTCGCCGGCGCCTTGGCGAGCATCATCATCATCAGACGGCGCACATCCGCCGAGATCATCTCGGGCAGCTCCGGCGGCTGCTGCTTGACCTGCGCCATCGCGATCTCGACCTGGCTGGATCCGGTGAAGGGCCGACGCCCCACCAGCATCTCGTAGCCCACGATGCCCAGCGCGTAGATGTCGGAGAGTGAGGTGGCCTGCTTACCCATCGCCTGCTCGGGGGAGAGGTACTGGGCGGTGCCCATCACGAGACCGGTCTTGGTCAGCCGTGCCTGGTCCTTGCTGCGGGCGATCCCGAAGTCGGTGATCTTCATCGACCAGTCGTTCTTCTCGTCGACCAGTACGTTCTCGGGCTTCACATCGCGGTGGACCACGCCCTTGGAATGGGCGGCGTCCAGTGCCCGGGCGAGTTCGATGAGCAGCGAGACCACCCGCTTCTCCGGCAGCCCGCCGGAGTTCTCCTCGATGATCTCTGAGAGCGGACGTCCCGGGCACAGCTCCATGACGATGTAGGCGCGGCCGTCGAGCTCGCCGTAGTCGTAGAGCGCGGCGATGCCGTCGTGGGAGAGGGCGGCGGTATGGCGGGCCTCGGCGCGGAAGCGCTTGAGGAAACCATCGTCGCCGGCGTACTCCTCACGCAGCACCTTGACCGCGACCTCGCGGTCGAGTTCCCGATCGCGCCCCTTCCATACCTGGCCCATCCCGCCGGTGGCGATCAGAGACGTCAGTTCGTAGCGTCCTTCAAGCACGAGCCCCGGTTCGGTCTTCATGGCCGGATCACCGCCTCCATCACGTCCTGGGCGATCGGCGCCGCGGTGCGCGAGCCGTATCCGCCTTCCTCGACCAGGACCGCCACGGCGATCTTCTGGTCTCCCTGCTGTGCATACCCCACGAACCAGGAGTGGGCCTCCCGACCCTTGCCCCACTCCGCAGTGCCGGTCTTGCCCCCCACTTCGACGCCATCGATCGCCGCAGCGGTGCCGGTGCCGTCCTCGACCACGCCCACCATCATCTGGCGCATCTGGGCGGCGTTCGCCGCGGTCAGCGGCTGCCCCAGCTCCTTCGGGGTGAGCGCGTCGACCGTGGACAGGTCGCTCGTGCGCACCGCCTGGACCAGCTGTGGCTGCATGGCCACCCCGTCGTTGGCGAAGGTTCCGGCCACCATCGCCATCTGCAGCGGCGTCACCCGGGTCTCGTACTGCCCGATCGAGGTGGTTGCGAGCTGGGCGTCGTCCAGGTCCTGCCCGATCGTCGACGGGGTCACCGACAGCGGGATCTCCATACGCTGCCCGAAGCCGAAGCCCTCGGCGGTCTCGCGCAGCTGCTCCTCGCCCACGTCCACCCCCAGCATCGCGAAGGAGGTGTTGCAGGACTGACGCAGCGCGTCGGCCAGGGTCGAGGCGTCGTCTGGCCCGCAGGCCTCGGTGCCCCCGCCGGCATGGTTGTTCATCACGGCGGTGGAGTTCGGCAGCTCCCAGGTGCCCGGCCCGGGGATCTCCGACTCGGCGGTGTACTCCCCGGACTCGAGCGCCGAGGCGGCGACCACGAGCTTGAACGCGGAGCCCGGCGGGTAGAGGTCCCCGCCGATCGCCCGATTGGCCAGCGGCCTTTCCGGGTTCTCGTTGAGCCCCTGCCACGCCCCGCGCACGGACTCCCGGTCGTGGGAGGCGAGCCGGTTGGGGTCGTAGCTGGGGGCGGAGACCATGGCCAGCACGGCCCCGGTCTCCGGATCCAGGGCGACCACGGCGCCGCGCCGGCCGTCGAGCGCGTTCCAGGCAGCCTCCTGGGCCGTGGCGTCGAGGGTGAGCTCGACGGTCGCGCCCCGCCCCTGCCGGCCGGAGAGGATGTCGGAGATACGGTGGTAGAACAGCGCATCGGCCTCGCCGGAGAGGGTGTCGTTCAGCGATCGCTCGATGCCGGTGAAGCCGTACACCACCGAGTAGTACCCGGTCACCGGGGCGTACATGGCGCCGGGGTCGTAGGTGCGCAGGTAGCCGTAGGTGTCGTCCGAGGACTGCGAGATCGCGATCGGATGCCCGTCCACCACGATCGGGCCGCGATGGCGTCCGTACTCGTTGTAGAGGGTGCGGGCGTTCTGCCCGTGGGCGTTCAGACGGTCCTTGGCGATCACCTGGAAGTAGGTGGTCGAGGTGAACAGCAGCACGAACAGCACGCTGATCACCAGCCAGACATGGCGCAGGGGCCGGTTCATGCGCCCACCTCCTGGACGGGGCGCGGCGCGGCGGCCCCCGTGCCCGGGACCTGCCGGGCGGCGGGGCGGCGAGCGGCGTCGGAGAGGCGCACCAGGATGCCGGCGATGATCCAGTTGCACACCAGCGAGCTGCCGCCGGCGGCGAGGAAGGGGAGGGTGAGGCCGGTCAGCGGGATCACCCGGGTCACCCCGCCGACGACGACGAAGACCTGCAGTGCCATCACGAAGCCGAGACCACCGGCGAGCAGGGTGCCGAAGCCGTCGGAGATGCCGACGGCGGCACGCAGCGCCCGCTGCACCAGCAGCAGGTACAGCAGCAGCAGGGCGAAGGCCCCGACCATGCCGAGCTCCTCCGCGAAGGAGGCGAAGATGAAGTCGGACTCGGCGTGGGGGACCACATCGGGTCGCCCCTCCCCGAGGCCGGCGCCGGTGATGCCGCCGTTGGCGAGGCCGAACAGGCCCTGGCCGATCTGCTCGCAGGTGGAGTAGTTCGCGCTCGAGAGCGGATCCAACCAGCAGGTGATGCGGGTGCGCACGTGGCTCATCTGGGTGGCGGCGAAGATCGCCGGGGGCAGGAACATCACGGCACCGATCACCAGCCAGCTCAGCCGGTCCGTGGCCACGTACAGCATCGCGACGAACAGGCCGAAGAACATCAGCGAGGTGCCGAGGTCGGTCTGGAAGACCAGCACCGCCATCGCGAAGCTCCAGGCCACCAGGATCGGTCCGAAGTCGGACCAGCGCGGCAGGTGGATGCCCAGCACCTTCGGGCCGGCGAGCGCGAGCGTGTCGCGGCGGGCGACCAGGTAGCCGGCGAAGAAGATCGCGAAGGCGATCTTCGCCAGCTCGGCGGGCTGGAAGCTGAAGCCGGCGAGGGTGATCCAGATCTTCGAGCCGTTGCGGGCCGAGCCGATCACCGGTGCGAGCGGGAGCAGGAGCAGCACGGCCCCCGCGACGGCGCTGATCCAGGTGAAGCGGCGCAGCCGGCGGTGGTCCCGCAGCATCACCAGCACCGCGACGCACAGCAGCACGCCCAGCACCGCCCACAGCATCTGTCGGTCCGCGCTCGCCGAGCTGCGGATCCCGAAGATCTGATTCGCGGCGTGGACGGATTCGATCATCGCGATGCCCAGCAGGTTCAGCAGCACCACCAGTGGCAGGATCGCGGGATCCGCGTACGGGGCACGCCACATCACCGCGCACTGCAGGACGAGCGCGAGCACGGCGGCTCCGATCCCGTACTCCAGCAGGTTCTCCGGCAGCTCGTGGAACCGGCCGAGCCCCACCAGCGCGTAGGCGCCCACTCCGGTGATCACCGCGAAGGCCAGCAGCAGCGCCTGGGTGAGCCGCCGCGGACGCGCGGTGTAGGACACGATCGTGGCCACTACGTCCCCTCGCCCACGGCGGGGGACGGCATTGCGCTGTCCGTGCTGGAGGGCAGCGGGCTCGCCTCCTCGGCGGCGCTCTCCTCCGCGGCGCTCTCCTGGCCCGCATCGGCGGCCCCGCCGGCGTCGGACGCCCCACCCGCGTCGGACGGGGCGGGGGTGACAGCGGGCGGGGGCCGGTTCGAGATCGCGACCTGCTCGAGCCGGTCGATGATCTGCTCGGCGTTCTCCCGATCGGAGGCGGTGATCGTGTTCTGGACATGCTGGCGCGTCACCTCGGGCAGGTCCTCGAGGGCGATATCGGTGACCACCACCGGTTCGGACATCGAGATCGGTCCCAGGTCCTGGGTCAGGCCCTGGTAGAGCACCACGCTGGTGCCATCGGTGCCGACATAGAACTGTCGCTGCGACCAGGCATAGCCGGCCCACAGCACGCCGCCGAGCAGCGCGAGCAGGAGCATCAGGGCGACCAGCGCCGGCCAGGGGCTGCGGCGCGGGGGCTCCTCCGCGGAGAAGTCCTCGTCCTGGTAGGGGGCCTCCGGCTCCTCACGGGTGAGGGCCGCGGCCTTCGCGGCCGGGCCGGAGGCGCTCGTGGGCTGGTGGCGCGTGCG
>JAKDNE010000378.1 GCA_030451965.1 Brachybacterium sp.
AATTGGGCCCCCGCTGTCCTTGTAGACGGGCCCTCCCCGACGATGGTGGGTAAGGGCCCTTCGGCGCTGCTGGAGCGGCTGCGCTGCTGTCGGCCGGACCCTCAGTGATGGACCACGGTCTTGGTGCCGATGCTCGCCCAGTCATACAGCCACTTCGCATCGGAGACCGGCATGTTGATGCAGCCGTGCGATCCGGAGTATCCGAAGGAGGAGCGCCATGGCGCACCGTGGAAGCCGTAACCGCGGTGGAAGTACTGCACCCACGGGACATCCTCGGTGAGGTAGTACTTCGGGTGATCCTCGGGGTAGTACGCGCCGTTGGTCATGTCCTGACGGTCGTAGCGCAGGTAGATCTCGAAGGTGCCGGTGACGGTCTCGTTGCCGGCCTTGCCATCGACGATCGAACGCGGACCCCACACCGGGGTGTCACCCACGTAGGCCGTGACCGTCTTGTTGGAGAGGTCGACGTCGATCCACTTCTCACCGGTGGGCTTCGCCGCGGGGGGAGTGTTCTTCTCCCCGTCCTTCTCCTCGCCCTTCTCCTTCTCGTCCTTCTCGGGCTTCGGAGCGTCGACCTGCTCGACCTCGGCCTTGACCGCCGAGGACTCGAAGGCGGCTTCGAGAGGCGTGATCCCCTTCAGCGCGGTGATCAGCTGCTCGGCGATCGCTTCGGTGTTGGTGATCTTCAGACCGTCCTGCTTCTCGGCGACGACCTTGACGACCTCGCCGTCCTCGTCGACCTGCTCGATCCCGTCCTCCGCCTCGACGGCGTCCTGTTCAGCGCGGGCGGCGACCCATTCGCGCACGGACTCCTCGTCCACGGCGATGCTCAGCGTCTGCCCATCCTCGGAGGGGGCGACGGAGATCCAGCCGTTGCGACGCTCGGCGGAGACCTCGTGGGTCTCGCCATCGGCACCGGTGATCGACATCGGCTGGTCGAGCAGGGTGGCGATGGAGCCGACGACCTCCTCCGCCTCCTCGGTGGTGATCGTCGGGGCGATCTCTTCCAGGGGCTGCTCGACCGCGAAGTCCTCCAGCGAGGGGGCATTCTCGGTCACGGCCGTGACCAGGAGCTCCGGATCCACGCCCTGGCCGTTGCGGCCCGGCTCGGTGGTCCAGGTCTGCTCGTCCTCGTCGAAGGCGACCGATGCGTCGACCGGGGTGGTGCGGTCCTCGGGCACGAGGCTCTCGGCGAAGGCGGCGGTGGCCGCCTCGTCGACGGTCACGACCGGGTCCACCGCATACTCGCCCGACCAGGTCGAGGCGATCACGCCGGTGAAGGAGTCGTCGCGGTCGACGGCGGCCTGCGCGGTGGCGGTGGCGTCGACGCTGACACCGAGATCCGCGAGGCTCTTCTCGAGCTGCTGGTCCCCGGCGGTGACGGTGACCGTCACCCCGTCTCCGCGTTCGGCGACGAGTGCGGCGATCTCCTCCGGGGTCTGACCGGCGACGTCCTGACCGAGCACCGTGGTGCCCGGGAGCGCGCGGCCCTGGAACTGCTTGGCGTAGGCCAGCGCGCCACCGGCGAGGACGATGGCGATGACGGCAAGGATGGCCACCACCAGGAGTGCGACGCGGCGACGGCCGTGGCGGCCGGTGGGTCGGGACGGGCCGCCCGGCGCGGCCGTATCGGTCACGTGCGTCATGGAGAAAGATCCGTTCTCGGCGGCCGTCGTGACTGCCCCCGCTGCTGTGTGCGGGAGGGCACAGGGGTCCCTCCCCGGCGCCGCCTTGTCCCTCAGACTAACGGAGGGGACATACCGCACGATATGGCGAACGGCCAGACCTTCGTCACAGCTCTGCAACACATATGCCTGTCGAGGGAGGCGGGGCTCACCTGGCGATGCCTGAGAGGTGTCGTCGAGGTGAGTCGGCGCCGACCGCGCACCGGGCGCAGGTTCGTGTCGTGCTCGACGAGTCCCGGCGGACACCATGCCACCCCTTCTCGGGCGCTACAGTGTGCACCGGCGATCCTCGCCGCGGCGTCGCACCCGACGCCCCCGAGTCCCTCGAACTCCGCGCGAGAGCGCATCAGGCCCCCGGAAGGACATGACCGCGTCGTGACCCGCGTCCCCATCTGGCACTCCGTCTCGGAGGTGCCCGCTGAACTCGGACCCACCGCGGTGTCGATCGGCAACTACGACGGAGTCCATCGCGGGCACGGATTCGTGCTCGACCAGCTGCGGCACCATGCCGAGACCCGGTCGCTCGCGCCGGTGGCGCTCACCTTCTGGCCGCATCCGCGGCATGTGATGGGCGACCCCGCCCGCACCCCGCTGCTCACCGGTCACGAGGACCGTGACCGTCTGCTCCTGCTGGCCGGGATGCACGGCGTCCTCGACCTGGAGTTCACCGTCGACTTCGCGCAGCACTCGCCCGAGGACTTCGTGCGCGTCTTCCTGGTCGAGGGTCTGGGCGTGCGATGTGTGGTGCTCGGCGAGGACGCGCTGTTCGGCCGCGCGAACGCCGGGAACATCGAGACGATGCGTGAGCTCGGAGAGAGCTTCGGCTTCGAGGTCGTGACCGTCGACGAGCTGGGCCCCGACGGCGCCGGCGCCGGTGCCGGCCGCATCTCCTCCTCGGGGATCCGCCGTGACCTGCTCGAAGGGGACGTGGCCGCTGCGAATCTGGCGCTGGGTCGGTTGCACACGGTCACCGATGTGGTCCATCACGGCTTCCGCCGCGGGCACGAGCTGGGTTTCCCGACGGCGAACCTCGGCCCCGCCCCGGCAGGGCTGATCCCCGCCGACGGGGTCTACGCCGGATATCTGACCGTCG
>JAKDNE010000379.1 GCA_030451965.1 Brachybacterium sp.
CGAACTTCGCCAGCCACTTCTCGCTCATGAGGAAGGAGCGCGGTGCCATCCCGGCATCCATCGCGCGGGAGATGACCTCGTAGCTCTCGGCCATGAACAGCCCGCGCTCGACCTCCACGCGGGAGCGCAGGCGCACATCCGTCATGCGCAGGTAATCGTCCAGCGCGGGGTCCGAGAAGTCGGTGACCTCGGTGATCTGCCGCAGTTGCGGGTTCTCCACCGCAGGGTCAGTTCAGCGAGAGCGAGCGGGCGGTGAAGCGCTCCCCGCGCTGCTCGACCACCAGCGGCAGCCCGAAGGTGCGGGTGAGGTTCTGGGAGGTGAGGGTCTCGCCGATCGGGCCGGCGGCGACCATGGCGCCCTCGCGCAGCAGCGCGACATGGGTGTAGCCGGGCGGGATCTCCTCGACGTGGTGGGTGACCAGGACGGTGACCGGGGTCGCGGGGTCCTTCGCGAGTCGGCCCAGGGTGCGCACCAGCGACTCGCGCCCGCCCAGGTCCAGGCCGGCGGCGGGCTCGTCCAGCAGCAGCAGCTCGGGGTCGGTCATCAGGGCGCGGGCGGCGAGCACGCGCTTGCGCTCGCCGGTGGACAGGGTGGCGAACATGCGACCGGCGAGGTCGCCGACCCCGAAGGCGGCCAGCAGGGTCCGGGCACGGTCCAGGTCCAGCTCGTCGTACTCCTCCCGCCAGCGCCCCACGACGCCGTACCCGGCGGTGACCACGACGTTCTCCGCGGTCTCCTCAGCAGGGACGGTGTCGGCGAGCTCCTGGCTGGCCAGGCCGATCAGCGGTCGCAGCTCGAAGATGTCGACCTTGCCGAGCTGCTCGCCGAGGATGTGCACCGTGCCGGTGGTGGGATGCATACGGGCGGAGAGCAGGCGCACCAGGGTCGATTTCCCGGCGCCGTTGGGGCCCAGGACCGCCCAGCGCTCCCCCTCTCCCACCTCGAGGGAGACCGCGTCGAGGATCGCGGTTCCACTGCGGCGGACGGTGACATCGTTCAGGGCTGCTGCTGCGACGGACATGGCCCAGAGCCTATCTGCTCCCCGGCTCCGATCCGGGCCACCGGGCCGTCCAGCCGTGGCGCTCCCCATAGACTGGCCGGGCCCGAAGCACCGCCCTCAGGAGGTCCCTGTGCTGCGTCGTCCCGTCTCCCTGCACGCCCCACGCGGCTCGGTCGCGGCCGATGAGCTCCGCACCGGCATCGACGCGCTGCTGGCGGACCATGACGGGGACGTGCCGCTGGAGTTCCCACCGGAGGTCCTCGCAGCGGCGGAGAGCGCTGCCGCCCGCGCGACCTCCCCGGGCGAGCGCACCGATCGCACCGAGATCCCCTTCGTGACCCTGGACCCGGAGAGCTCGACAGATCTCGACCAGGCGATGCACCTCGAGCGCACCGAGAGCGGATACCGGGTGCTGTACGCGATCGCGGACGTGCCATGGTTCGTCGATCTCGACGGACCCATCGACCACGAGGCGCGCCGTCGCGGCGAGACCCTCTACCTCCCTGACCGTCGCATCCCCCTGCACCCCGAGGTGCTCTCCGAAGGAGCGGCCTCGCTGCTGCCGGATCAGTCGAGCCCGGCTTTCGTGTGGGTGCTCGACCTCGATGGGTCCGGCGAGGTGGTCGGCATCGATCTGGAGAGGGCCCAGGTGCGTTCCCTCGAGAAGCTCGCCTACGACCAGGTGCAGGCCGAGCTCGATCGGGGCGAGGGACATCCGACGATGCTCCTGCTGCAGGAGATCGGAGAGCTGCGCATCGAGCTCGAGGCACGGCGCGGAGGGGCGAGCCTCAACGTGCCCGAGCAGGAGGTGGTCGCCGACAACGGGCAGGTGCACCTGCAGTGGCGCCGGCCCAACCCGATCGAGGACGCCAACGCTCAGATCTCCCTGCTGACCGGGATGGCCGCGGCACAGCTGATGCTCGAGCACGGCGCCGGGATCCTGCGCACCATGCCCCCCGCCCAGCAGACGGCGATGGACCGCTTCCGCCGCCAGGCCGAAGCGCTCGGCAACCCCTGGCCGAGCGGGCAGACCTACGGCGCCTTCCTGCGGTCCCTGGACTGGCACGACCCGGTGCACCTGGTACTGCTGAACCAGGCCACATCGCTGTTCCGAGGTGCCTCCTATGCCGCGTTCACCAGAGCGGACCAGGTGCCCGAGGATCCGGAGCAGTCCGCGATCGCCGCGCCCTACGCCCACACCACCGCGCCGCTGCGGCGCCTGGTGGACCGCTTCGTGCTGCTCATCTGCCACGCGCACGTCAGCGGGGTCGAACCCGCCCCGGAGCTGCTGTCCGCCCTCGCGGAGATCCCGGAGGCGATGCAGACCACCGGTGCGCGGGCCGGGAACCTCGAGCGAGCGGCGCTCGAGCTGGTCGAGTCCATGGCGCTCACCGCGTGGGTGGGCGAGGTCTTCGAGGCCTCGGTCATCGCGCGGCGGGAGGCGAGCGAGTCCGAGAACGGCGACGGCGCCCCGACCCGCGTCGAGGTGCAGCTGAGCGATCCGCCGGTCACCGCGTGGGTGCAGATGGACGCCGCGGTCGGCGAGGTGGTCCGGGTGCGGCTGGAGTCCGTCGACCGCTCGGCCCGTCGTGCGGAGTTCGTCGCAGC
The DNA here is from genome assembly GCA_030451965.1 of Brachybacterium sp. Classification (GTDB taxonomy): domain Bacteria; phylum Actinomycetota; class Actinomycetes; order Actinomycetales; family Dermabacteraceae; genus Brachybacterium. Next base: position 2,610 of record JAKDNE010000379.1, read on the forward strand.
CGACGGGGAGACGCCTGCCGACAGGACCGGGGCATGAATGGAGCGGCGGCCGGTCGCGACCTCGTCGCGCTCCCCCGCGCGGCGGTGCTGATGCTGTGGAGCGCCGCCTATCTGCGCGGGGATCTGGGACCCGACGACGCCGCGCAGATGAGCTAC
>JAKDNE010000380.1 GCA_030451965.1 Brachybacterium sp.
GAGAGCCCCACCGGAGCTTCGGAGTCCCGGAGTCCCGGAGTCCCGGAGTCCCGGATCACATGGCAACAGATGGTCCACATCTTGGGACGTCGTCTCACAGGGCAGTACGATGCGGCGCATGACTCCCTCATCCCCGCACCCCACGACGAAGGACACCACGGCCGCCCCCGGCACGCCGTCCTCCTCCCGATCCTCTGAGGACCGTTCCGCCCGCATCGCGGTGACCGTCTTCCCGGTCCTGATCCTCGCCGCCGCCGTCTTCGCCTTCTTCGTCCCCTCCGCGGGCCAGGCCATCGCCCCGTTCACGGCGATCTTCCTCGGCATCATCATGTTCGCGATGGGGCTGACCCTCACGGTCCCGGACTTCGCCCTGGTGGTCCGGCGCCCGCTGCCGGTGCTGATCGGCGTCGTCGCCCAGTACCTGATCATGCCGCTCATCGGCCTCGGCATCGCCCTGCTGCTGCAGCTCCCGCCGGAGCTCGCCGTCGGCGTCATCCTGGTGGGCAGCGCGCCGGGCGGCACCAGCTCCAACGTCATCGCCTACCTGTCCAAGGCGGACACCGCCCTGTCGGTGACGATGACCTCGATCTCCACCCTGCTCGCACCGCTGCTGACGCCGCTGCTGACCCTGTGGCTGGCCGGCTCCTACCTGCCGGTGGATGCGGGCGCCATGGCGATGTCGATCGTGAAGATGGTGCTGATCCCCGTCATCGGCGGCCTCGTGGTGCGTCTGCTGCTGGGCAGGCTCGTCGACAAGGTGCTGCCGGCCCTGCCGTGGGTCAGCGTCGCCGGTATCTCTCTGGTGATCGTCGCCGTGGTCAGCGGCTCCACCGAGGCGATCGTCTCCGCCGGTGCGATCGTGCTGCTCGCCGTCGTGCTCCACAACGGCCTGGGCTATCTGCTCGGCTACTGGGCCGCTCGCCTGCTGCGCCAGGGCGAGCGCGCCGCTCGCACCACCTCCATCGAGGTCGGCATGCAGAACTCGGGCCTGGCCGCGACCCTCGCCGCGAGCGCCTTCGCCCCCGCCGCCGCGCTTCCCGCGGCGATCTTCTCGATCTGGCACAACCTCTCCGGGGCCATGCTGGCGACCTATTACCGCCGCAGTGCGGAGAAGCACCAGAGCGACGCCTCCTGAGCCGCCTCCGCACGCCGACGACGGGCCGATGCCCCGCACCTGCGGGCGTCGGCCCGTCGCGCTCCGTTCAGAGCTCGAAGGATCGGCGGTTCATCCGGCCGCCGGGAGGAGGACGATGCCGTCCTCGTCACTGACGAGGATCGCCCCCGGAGTGAAGACGGCGCCACCGAAGCCGACCGGGACGTCGCGCTCGCCCAGACCGTGCTTGTGGGAGCGGCGCGGGTTCGTGCCGAGCGCCTTGATGCCGAGGTCGATCTCCGCCAGGGCTGCGCTGTCACGGACCGCACCATGGACCACCATTCCCGCCCAGCCGCTCTCCTGCGCGGTCGCCGCCATGCGGTCACCGAGCATCGCGCAGTGCAGCGAGCCGTTCCCGTCGACCACGATCACGCGACCGCGACCGGGCTCTCGGACGATCTCTTTGAGCAGGGAGTTGTCCTCGTGGCTGCGGACAGTGACGATCTCGCCGCGGAAGCGGCGGCGCGCACCGAACTGGCGGAACTGGGTATCGCAGGTCATCAGCGCCTCACCGTGCTCGTCGTGCAGGTCGGTGGTGGCGGTGGTGTCGGTCATCGGAGTCCTTTCGAGAGGAGGACGGCTCGTCGGGAGCCGCCCCGGGGCGGACCGGTTCCTCCGCGCGCAGGCCGGCCCCGTATGAGCAGGGGCCGACGCACCGCTGTCGCGGGGTGTCGGCCCCTGCTCATCGCATGACCTGCACAGTCAGGCCGGCCGGGTCTACAGCTTCTGTCCGTCCTCCGGCAGATCGGCCTTCCCGCTGCCGGTGTGCGAGGGCGCTGTCCCCGATTCGGGATCCGGGTCCCCGAGCTCGAGCTCCTCGTAGGGGTCGGTGAGCACGGGGACCTCGGAGGTGAAGGTCGGTTCGACGACGTAGTCATCGGTGTCGTACTCGTCGCCCACCTCGCGCCGCTCGTACTCCTCCGGGGGCAGCACCTGGGCCCATTCACGAGTGCGGATCTGGGGCAGCTCGCCGGCATCCTCCTTCAGGGCCCGCAGCAGGGCGTACATCTGGAACCAGCCCATGACGAAGAACGGCAGCCCCACCAGGATGATCGTGGATTGCAGCGCGGTCAGCCCGTCTGCACCGGAGAAGACCAGCAGTGCGGCGGTGACCAGCGCGATCGCGAGGCCCCAGAAGATGCGCTGCCCGAGCGGGTTGTAGTCCTCATGACCGTTGGCCATCGAGTCCGTGACCAGGGCGGCGGAGTCCACCGAGGTGACGAAGAAGATGACCACCAGGATGATCGCGATCACCGAGATGAAGTACGCCCCCGGGTAGTTCTCGAGGAAGGCGAACAGCGCCCCGGGGATATCGCCGTCGCCGACCACCCGATCGATCAGCCCGCCCTCGCCGTTGAGCTCGATGTTGAAGCTCGAGTAGCCGAAGATTCCGAACCAGATCACGGAGAAGGCCGAGGGCACCGCGAGCACGCCCGCGACGAACTGGCGGATGGTGCGGCCCTTGGAGATGCGGGCGATGAAGATGCCCACGAACGGTGACCAGGTGATCGTCCACGCCCAGTAGAAGACCGTCCAGGTGTTCTGCCAGCCCGTGTTCGCGAAGGTGTCGTTCCACAGCGCGAGCTCGGGCAGGTTCACCAGATAGC
>JAKDNE010000038.1 GCA_030451965.1 Brachybacterium sp.
GTGACCATGTCCGCGGTGCAGCTGAAGCGACTGGTGCGGCGCACCCGCAAGCATGAGCGCGAGCGGGTCGCCCTGGAGACCGGCACGATCCCGGTGGTCGATCCGACCGGTGACGATCTCGCCGACGATGCCGCGGCGGATGATCTCGACGCCGCCGGATACGAGGACAGGATCTTCGCCGAGCCGGAGGGCGAGCAGCTGCCCGGCACCGCCGAGCACGGCCGCCGCATGCAGGAGCCGACGGGCTCCGCGGACGACGAGGGCACGTCGGCCGGCATCAGCTGAGTCGCGGTCCGGCGCCACCGCGCCGCAGAGACCCGTCCGGGGGGCCCACAGCGACCTCGCAGGAGCGCCCCAGAGGCCTCAGGGCCGCAGCAGCTCCAGCATCCCCGCCACGTCCTCGGCCCTCAGCTGGCCGGGGGCGGACCCTTCGCCGACCGTCGCGAAGGTCGCAGCGCTGCCGAACGTCTCGGCGGCGACCCGGGTGCTCGCCCCCAGCGGCCCCATGCTGATCGCGATATGCGGACCCGAGAGGTCCTCGGCGGCGGTGAGGCTCGCCGAGAGCAGGGTGAGCACGTCCCGAGGGCTGCGAGGCGTCACGGCGATCTTCGGGACGTCGGCGCCGAGCCGGCGCTGGGCGCGCAGGATCTCGACCAGCTCCGCCTCGGACGGGGTCGCCTCCATGTCGTGGAAGGAGCCGACGACCACGGTGCCGTGGCGGTGGGCCGCGGAGATCACACGGGCGACGGTCCCCGCGTCGCGGGAGGTCTCGATGTCGACGAGGTCGACGGGGGACTGCGTGCCGGCCCTGCGGACACTGATCAGGGCGTCCAGCAGGATCCCCAGGTCCACGTCGGTGATGGATCGTGCGCCGCCCTCGGCGACGGTGCGGAAGGTGACCAGCAGCGCGCGGTCCGCGCCCAGCGTCGCGCGCAGCGCGGGCAGGACGGCCAGGACCGCCTCGCGGTGCTCGCCGATATCCCCGAGGTCCGGTCGGAAGCGGTCCAGCCGCCACTCCATGATCCGGGCCCGGGTGCTCACTGCGCTCTCGGCCTGCGCGAGCAGGTCCTCCTCGTAGGCCCCGACCAACGGGACGATGATCTCGGGGCGGGCGCGCCCCAGCTCGATCCCGCGCACCGTCGCGGTGCGACGGCGCACGTCGGTCTCATGCTGCTGGGGACGCTGCGCGCCCTGGCTCTGCTCGACCACAGGCTTCTGGCCCTGGGTCGCCTCGTTCTGGGGATGCTCTCTCATCGGATGCTCACTCCTCGGTGATCGCGGCGTAGGCGGACAGCAGCAGCGCCGGGTCGGGGCCCTCGATGCGGGAGACCTTCCCGATCCGATCCAGCACCACGAAGCGCAGGAGGCCCGCGCGGGTCTTCTTGTCACGCTTCATGGCGTCCTCGAGCTTCGGCCACTGCCGGTCCCGGTAGGTGGTGGGCAGTCCGAGCGAGAGGAGGATCTGGCGGTGACGGTCGACCTCGGCCTCGGAGAGCTTGCCGGCCAGGTGGGAGATCTCGGCGGCGAACATCATGCCGATGCTCACTGCGGCGCCGTGGCGCCACTGGTAGCGCTCGTTGCGCTCGATGGCGTGGGCGAGCGTGTGGCCGTAGTTGAGGATCTCGCGCTCCCCCGCCTCGCGGAGATCCGCCGAGACCACCCGGGCCTTGACCCGGATCGCCCGCTCCATGACCTCGCGGAACTGCTCCGTGGTCACGTCGAGGACCGCGGCCGGGTCCTGTTCGACGATCTCCAGGATGCGTGAGTCCTCGATGAAGCCCGCCTTGACCGCCTCGGCGAGACCCGCGGCGATGTCGTTCGCGCCGAGGGTTCCCAGCACGTCGAGGTCGGCGACCACCGCGACCGGCGGATGGAAGGCGCCGACGAGGTTCTTGCCCTCGGAGGTGTTGATGCCGGTCTTGCCGCCCACGGCCGCATCGACCATGGCGGCGACCGTGGTCGGCACCTGGAGGACATCGATGCCGCGCAGCCAGGACGCGGCGACGAAACCGGCCAGATCTGTCGCAGCGCCGCCGCCGAGACCGATCACCAGGTCGCTGCGGCCGATCTCGGCCTGCCCGCACACTCCCCAGAGGAAGCCGGCGACCTGAGCGGTCTTCGCCTCCTCCCCGTCGGGGATCTCCGCGGCGAAGGCGTGCCGGCCGGTCTCGGCGATCGCGGCGCGCACCTGCTCGGCGACATCGCGCAGGCTCGGCTGGTGGACGATGACGATCCGTCGCACCTGCTCGGGCACGAAGGCGGGGAGGTCGGCGAGCAGGCCGCGGCCGACGTGCACGTCGTAGCCGCCGGTCGGGGTGGTCACGGGGATGACCGTCGTGCTCATGAGGTCTCCTTCTCGGGGTGGGTCGTGGGGTCATCGCGCAGGGCGCGCAGGATGGAGCGGGCCACGCGGGCCGGTGTGCCGTGACCGGAGTCGATGCGGAGCGCCGCCAGCTCGCGGTAGCAGGGACCGCGCTGCACAGCCAGCTCGCGCCAGCGGGACATCGGGTCCTCGCCCTGCAGCATCGGTCGGCCCACGCCGTGCGCGATCCGGCGGGCGGCGATGACCTCATCCACGTCGAGCCAGATCACCGGCGCGCCCCGCAGCCGCTCACGGGAGGTGGGATGCAGGGGGGCACCTCCGCCGAGGGACAGCACCCCGGGGTGCTCCTCCAGCGCCCGGGCGAGGGTCGCGGCCTCCAGCTCGCGGAAGGCAGTCTCCCCGTCGTCGGCGAAGATCTCGGGGATCGCGCGGCCGTCGGCTTCGACGATCAGGGCGTCGAGGTCCGCGAAGGGGACCTCGACCCGGGAGGCGAGGGCACGGCCGACCCGGGTCTTTCCCGCTGCCATCGGGCCGATGAGGATGGCGAGGGGGCCCGTCATGGAGCGGGGTCCGGACGGCGGTCGGTCAGAGCCGACTGCAGAGCCTGGGTCCCCTCCAGGTGAGCTCGGATCTCGGCCACGGAGTCCCCGCCGGTCTTCTCCAGCAGGGCGTCGGCCAGTGTCAGCGCGACGACAGCTTCGGCGATCACCGCGGCCGGTGCGACGGCGCAGGTATCGGAGCGCTGGTGGTTGGCGGTGGTCTGCCCACCGGTCGAGACGTCGACGGTGCGCAGCGCGCGGGGCACGGTCGAGATCGGCTTCAGGGCGCCGCGCACCCGGATCACCTGACCGTTGGTGATGCCGCCCTCGAGCCCGCCGGCGCGATTGGTCACGCGCGGGAACGTCCCCGAGGCGTCCGCCTCGGAGTCGTCGACTGCGAGGATCTCGTCGTGGGCCGCAGAACCGCGGCGTCCGGCGGTGGCGAAGCCGTCACCGATCTCGACCCCCTTCATCGCCTGGATGGACATGATCGCCTGGGCGAGCTGCCCGTCCAGACGGCGGTCCCACTGGATGTGGGAGCCGAGACCCACCGGCGCACCGTAGGCGAGCACCTCGACCACGCCGCCGAGGGTGTCGCCATCGGCCTTGGCCGCGTCGACCTCGTCGACCATCGCGGCGGAGGTCTCGCGGTGGAAGCACCGCAACGGATCGGCGTCGAGCGCCTCGACATCCACCGGGGCGGGCAGCTCCGCATCGTCGGGAACCCGCACCGCGCCGACCTGCAGGGTGTGCGAGACCAGGCGGATGCCGGCGGCCTGCTCGAGCAGGGCCGCGGCGACACGGCCGGCGACGACCCTCGCAGCGGTCTCCCGGGCGCTGGCGCGCTCGAGGATCGGGCGGGCCTCGTCGAACCCGTACTTCAGCATCCCGGAGAGATCGGCGTGGCCGGGGCGGGGTCGCGAGAGCGCCCGGTTGCGGGCGATCTCCCGCTCGTCACCGGTGCCGGCATCGATCACCAGGTCCTCGCGCGGGACCGGGTCGGCACTCATCACCTTCTCCCACTTCGGCCATTCGGAGTTCGCGACCTCTATCGCCAGCGGCGAGCCGAGGGTGCGGCCGTGGCGGAGTCCGCCGTGGATCGTCAGCACGTCCTGCTCGAACTTCTGCCGGCTGCCGCGGCCGTGGCCGAGTCGCCGCCGTGCGAGCGCCGCCTTCAGATCGTCACTGGTCAGCTCGATACCGGCCGGGATGCCGTCGAGCAGGGAGATGAGGGAGGGGCCGTGGGATTCCCCGGCCGTGAGCCAGCGCAACATGACTTCGATTCTCTCATGCGGGCCAGGCATCCGGTCCCGTCGTCCAGGGCGCGGCGAGTCCGCGGATCGCTCAGTCCTCGCCGAGCTCCACGGATTCTGGGGCGGTGCACCGCTCGACCATCGGGACCACGTCGGCGATGCCGTCCAGCACGGCGGTCGGTCGGTACGGGTACTGCGTGATCTCGTCCGCGCGGGTGGAGCCGGTCAGCACCAGCACCGAGCGCATCCCGGCCTCGAGACCGGACTTCACGTCGGTGTCCATGCGATCACCGATCATCACCGACGTCTCCGAATGGGCGCCGATCCGATTCAGCGCGGTGCGCATCATCAGCGGATTGGGCTTGCCGATGTAGTACGGCTGGGTCCCGGTGGCCGCGGTGATCATCGCTGCGACCGCCCCGGTGGCCGGCATCGGCCCCTCGGCGCTGGGGCCGGAGACGTCGGGGTTGGTGGCGATGAACTTCGCGCCACGGGTGATCAATCGGATCGCGCGCGTGATCGCCTCGAAGGAGTAGGTGCGGGTCTCCCCCAGCACCACGAACTCCACGTCCGAGTCGGCGAGGATGAACCCCTCCTCATGCATCGCACTGGTGAGCCCGGCCTCCCCGATCACATAGGCGGCGGCGCCGGGCTGCTGCTCGGCCAGGAAGCGCGCAGTGGCCAGCGCACTGGTCCAGATGGACTCCTCGGGGATGTCGATCCCGCTGCGGGACAGCCGGGCCCGCAGGTCTCGCGGGGTGAAGATCGAGTTGTTGGTCAGCACGAGGAAGCGGCGCCCGTACTGCTGGAGCGCGGCGATGAACTCCGCGGCACCGGGCAGCGCGGCCTCCTCATGGACCAGCACCCCGTCCATATCGGTGAGCCAGGAGTGGATGGGATGGTCATCGAGCGTGACGGTCATGGCACCAGTGTGCCGTCTCCGCACCGATCCTGCCGAGTCCGCCCATCGCTCGCTCACGGGAACGGCCCGGCCCCCGCGCGATGCGGGGACCGGGCCGTTCCTCAGAACGATCCGAGGATCAGTTGCCGGTGAGCTTGGCGCGCAGGGCGGCCAGGGCCTCGTCGGAGGCCAGGGTGCCCTCGTCGGTCGACGTCGACTGGTAGGAGGACTGCGCCGCGGCGGGGGCGGCGGGCTCCGAGGAGGACGTCGTGGACGCGGCGGCCGGAGCGTTCGCGGACTCCTCGTCGGCCTTGATGGCCTCGATGACCTGAGCCTTGTGCGCGGTCCAGCGCTCGTAGGCGGCCGCGTACTGGCCCTCCCACTCCTCGCGCTGGACCTCGTAGCCCTCGAGCCACTCGTTGGTCTCCGGATCGAAGCCCTCGGGGTACTTGTACTCGCCGTTGGCGTCGTACTCCGCGGCCATGCCGTAGAGCGCGGGATCGAAGGTGGTGTCGTCACCCTCGGGGTCGACGCCCTCGTTCGCCTGCTTGAGCGAGAGCGAGATGCGACGACGCTCGAGGTCGATGTCGATGACCTTGACGAAGACGTCCTGGTCGACGGTGACGACCTGCTCGGGCAGATCCACGTGGCGCTGGGCCAGCTCGGAGATGTGCACGAGGCCCTCGATGCCGTCCTCGACGCGCACGAACGCACCGAAGGGAACCAGCTTGGTGACCTTGCCCGGGACGACCTCGCCGATGGCGTGGGTGCGGGCGAAGAGCTGCCACGGGTCCTCCTGGGTCGCCTTCAGCGACAGGGAGACGCGCTCGCGGTCCATGTCGACGTCCAGGACCTCGACCTTGACCTTCTGGCCCACCTCGACGACCTCGGACGGGTGGTCGATGTGCTTCCAGGACAGCTCGGAGACGTGCACCAGGCCGTCGACACCGCCGAGATCGACGAACGCGCCGAAGTTGACGATGGAGGACACAGCGCCCTCGCGGACCTGGCCCTTCTGCAGGGTCTGCAGGAAGTCCGAACGGACCGCCGACTGGGTCTCCTCGAGGTAGGCGCGACGCGACAGGACCACGTTGTTGCGGTTCTTGTCGAGCTCGATGATCTTCGCCTCGATCTCCTGGCCCACGTAGGGCTGCAGGTCACGGACGCGACGCATCTCGACGAGGGAGGCGGGGAGGAAGCCGCGCAGGCCGATGTCGACGATGAGGCCGCCCTTGACGACCTCGATGACGCGGCCGGTGACGACGCCCTCGTCTTCCTTGATCTGCTCGATCGTGCCCCAGGCGCGCTCGTACTGGGCGCGCTTCTTGGACAGGATCAGACGGCCTTCCTTGTCCTCCTTCTGGAGAACCAGGGCCTCGATCTCGTCGCCGACCTCGACGACCTCACCGGGGTCGACGTCGTGCTTGATGGACAGCTCGCGCGAGGGGATGACGCCCTCGGTCTTGTAGCCGATGTCCAGGAGGACCTCGTCGTGATCGACCTTCACCACAGTGCCTTCGACGATGTCGCCATCGTTGAAGTACTTGATGGTGGCATCGATGGCGGCCATGAGTTCGTCGGCGCCGCCGATGTCATTGATGGCGATCTGGGGGGTCGTGGTGTCGGTCATGTAGGTAAGGACTCCGTCGGGACAGGAATTGAGTAGGGTCGATGGACGTGCAGGCCCTGGAGGGGCCAGTCGTTGCCCGGGCGGCGCACGACGTGGTGACCACGGCGGCGTCGGCTCGCGCAAAGACCTTCAAAAGCCTAACAGCCCGCCCGCGGATCCGCGAGGACCGCAGGGTCCGCCGACGCCGTCACCGGTGTGACATCCGTCCTGGTGGCTCCGTACCCGCTCCGACCGGACACCTCCTCAGTGCGCGGCCTCGCGCCAGGTGCGCCCGATCCCGACACCGACCTCGAGCGGGACGGACAGCTCGTAGGCCGAGTCCATGCCCTCCTCGACGATGATGCGCACCCGGTCCAGCTCCCCCGGTGCGACCTCGACCACGAGCTCGTCGTGCACCTGCAGCAGCATCCGCGAGGAGAGCCCCTCCTCCCGCATCCGGCGCTCGACGGCGAGCATCGCGATCTTGATGAGATCAGCGGCGCTGCCCTGGATCGGCGAGTTCAGCGCCACCCGCTCGGCGTTCTCACGACGCTGGCGGTTGTCGGAGGTGAGGTCCGGGAGGTAGCGCCGACGACCGAGCAGAGTCTCGGTGAATCCGGTGCTGCGGGCCGTCTCCACACTGTGGTGGAGGTAGTCGCGGACCCCGCCGAAGCGCTCGAAGTAGCCGTCCCGCAGCGTGGTCGCCTCCGCCCGGGAGATCCGCAGCTGCCGGGAGAGGCCGAAGGCGGAGAGTCCGTAGGCCAACCCGTAGCTGACGGCCTTGGTCTTCGAACGCATCGCCGGGTCCACCGCATCGGGGCTCACCCCGAACACGCGGGAGGCGACGAAGTTATGCAGGTCCTCGCCCGAGCGGAAGGCCTCGATGAGGCCGGCGTCCTCGGACAGGTGCGCCATGATGCGCATCTCGATCTGCGAGTAGTCAGCGGTCAGCAGCGTCTCGAAGCCCTCCCCGGCGACGAACACATCCCGGATCCGCTGGCCCTCGGCGGTGCGCACGGGGATGTTCTGCAGGTTCGGCTCGGTGGAGGCGAGACGGCCGGTGGCCGCGGCGGTCTGCTGGAAGGTGGTGTGCACGCGGGAACCCGCATCGACCACCTTGTCCAGGCCCACCAGGTAGCCGGTCAGCTTGCTCATCTCACGGAAGCGCAGCAGTGCGGTGAGGAAGCGGTGCCCGGCGGAGTCGGGATCGAGCGACTCCAGCAGGTCCGTGAGGGACTCCGCGTCGGTGGAGTGGCCCGAGGAGATCTTGCGCGTGGTGGGCAGGCCGAGGGTCTCGAAGAGGACCACCTGGAGCTGCTTGGGGGAGGCGAGGTTGACCTCTTCCCCCACGATCTGTCCGGCCTCGCGCTTGGCCTGGGCCACGAAGCCCTCGAACTCGTCACGCAGAGTCCCCAGCGCCGACTGATCGATCGCGATCCCGCGCTCGTGCATCGTCTCGAGCACGGTCTGCAGCGGCAGCTCGAGCTTCTCGAGGATGCTGCGGGCCCACGGCTCGCCGGCGGTACGGGCGGTGAGCTCCTCGGCCGCGAGATGCAGCGCCGCGGCAGCCGTCGCCAGCCGGGCCCCGGCACGGGCGACGTGCTCGCCCCGCACCTCCGGGGTCTCCTTCTTCAGCGTCGACTCCGCAGGCTTGCGGGGCTTCGGCTCGAAGTTCGCGCCGCCCAGCTCGGTCGCGAGCGCCTCGGCGTCGTAGCTGCGTGCGCCGGGACGCAGCACGAAGGACTCCAGGGACAGGTCGCGCGCCCGCTCCCCCAGCCGGTACCCGTTCAGCTCCAACCAGGAGCGGACCGCCGGTGCGTCGGCGACCCGGATCTCGGCGGCCTCGCCGAGGGCGGCGGCCAGCATCTCGGTGGCCTCGGGGTCCAGCCGTCCCAGCTGGATGGCGCCGGCGACGGTGGTGGTCGCCAGGCCGATCAGCGCACCGCCGCGCACGTCCTCCACAGCGTCGAGGGCGAGCACGTCGGCGCCGGTGGCCAGCAGCTGCTGCAGCGTGGCCGCGTCCTGGACGTCGAGGACCTCCGCGGCCAGCGCCGCCTCCGCGGCGGCGTCCTCGTCCGCGGACTCACCCAGCAGAGCGGCCGGCAGGTCACGGCGGATCGTGTCCCCGAAGGCGAGATCGTCGAACACCTCGAGCACCCGGGCGCGGTCACCCTTGCCCAGGGCGTAGTGCTCCGCCTCGGTCGGCAGCTCCAAAGTGGTGACGGCGGCGTTCATCAGCCGGTTCCGCTCGACGTCCGCGAGGTGGTCGCGCAGGGACTGACCGGCCTTGCCCTTGATCTCCTCGGCGTGAGCGATCACGCCGGGCAGGTCGCCGTACTGGACGATCCACTTCGCGGCGGTCTTCGGGCCGACGCCGGGCACCCCCGGGAGGTTGTCGGCGGCCTCACCCACCAGGGCCGCGAGGTCCGGGTAGCGCTCCGGCCGGATGCCGTACTTCTCCTCGACCGCGTCCGGGGTCATCCGGCGCATCTCGGTGACACCCTTGATGGGCTGGAGCAGGGTGACCTTCTCGCCGATCAGCTGGATCGCGTCGCGGTCGCTGGAGACGATCAGCGCCTCGCGACCCGCCTCCTCGGCGCGGGCGGCGAGAGTGGCGATGATGTCATCGGCCTCGTAATCCTCGTAGGTCAGCCATCGCACCCCGAGGGCGTCGAGGACCTGCATGATCAGATCGATCTGGCCGTGGAACGCCGGTGGGGTCTCGTCGCGACCGCCCTTGTACTGGTCGTAGAGGCGATCGCGGAACGTTCCGCCGGGCAGATCGAAGGCGACCGCCACATGAGTGGGGCGCTCGGAGGCGACCACGTTGATGATCATCCGAGCGAAGCCGTACACCGCGTTGGTGGCCTGGCCGCGGCCGTCGCTGAAGCCGTCGGCGGGCAGGGCGAAGAAGGCACGGAAGGCCATCGCGTGCCCGTCGATGAGAAGGATGCGCTGGTCGTCGGTGTCACTCGCACTCATGAGGAGCAGTCTCCCACGTCACCGCCGCCCTCGCGGCCCGCTCGGCTGTGGCACGCTCGAGCCATGACCGACTCATCCCTCTCCACCCCGCTCCCGCCGACCTCGCGCGTTCCCGGCGGTGCCCCCACCGCGCCGCCGGTCAGCGACGAGCTGCGCGAGCACTTCGCCCCGATGCTGCCCGGGACGCTCCTCGAACGCTGCGAGATCGAGCTGCTGACCCTGGACGCGGGTGGCGGCACGGCGGCGATGCCCGTGGAGGGCAACACCCAACCGGCCGGCCTCCTGCATGGCGGTGCCACGATCGCGCTGGCAGAGTCCATCGCCTCCTTCGCAGCGATCATGCAGGCCCGCGAGGTCCACGGCGACGGGGCCCAGGCGGTGGGGACGTCGGTCTCGGCACTGCACCATCGCTCGGCCCGCGCCGGGCGGGTCGTCGCGAGCTGCACGCCGCTGCATCTGGGGCGTCAGGTGGCCAATTATCTGGTCGACGTCCACGACGAGCAGGGTCGACTGCTGAGCACGGTGACGGTCGCCACCCAGCTGCTGCCGCCGCGCTGAGGAGCGTTCAGCCGGCGGCTTCGAAGCTCGTCGCCGTACCGCCCTCCAGCACGTTCTCCGCGGACCAGCCGTACCTGCGCAGCGTGCCGATCCGAGCGTCGGACTGGGGCCCCAGCTCCAGCTTCCCTGATCGGCCGACATAGGCGACGGTCGCGCGTCCCTGCGCCTCCAGAGCCGTCCTCATCACCCTCCGGCAGGTCTCGTAGTCGGTGCAGGACTCGGCACCGGTGAGGATCTTCGGGACCGCCGCGGCCAGCGCCGTCCCGGTGACCGACAGCGCATGCTGCGCGGCCAGGCAGGCCATGGTGAAGGCGTCGTACCCCTGCTGCGAGTAGGCATAGCCGGTGCGCAGGAAGTCGCTGCTGCGGTTGAGCATCATCGCTTCATGCTCGTCGGTGATCTCGTCCCCCGGCTGGTACCCGGTGGCGGAGGTCAGGCATTCCGGGAGCAGCTCCTCCGCGATCGGCAGCTGCGAGTAGTCGACGGTCGCGGCCGGGGAGAGCCGCGTCGGGATCTCGATCGTGCGGCGGCCGTCCTCGTCCGCGGTGGCCTTGTGCAGCGCGGAGAGGACGGAGGCCGATTCCTGTCCGCCGTTGAGCACCAGCAGTGCCGGCGGCTCCTTCAGGACCGCCTTCACCCGGGCTCCGATGTCGCCGATGTCGCCGACCGCGTAGAACTGCTCGGACACGATCCCGCCGCCGAGCGGATTGAGATACTTCTCGAGCTCCTGCAGCAGGCTGCGGCCCTGGCTGGTGTCCTCGGAGAGGAAGGCGACCGTTCCCTCAGCTCCGCCCTTGTCGGAGTCGGCGCCGAGTGCGATATCGCCGTACTGCACCGCGAGGATGTGATCATTCGGTGCGAGTCTCATCAGCAGGTTCGAGGTCTGCACCTCCTCGGCGCGGACGGCCATGCCCGAGGTGAACACATCGATCACCGCCAGGCCCGCCTCGACGACGGCGGGCATCGCTGCGATCAGCGACTCCTCGTCGATCGAGGTGATCAGGCAGGTCGCCCCCTCGTCCGCGAGGCCTTCGATGACCGAGGTGAGGTCCTCGCCGGGCTCCTGCATCACGTACCGATCCAGGAGGGCCACCTCATGGCCGAACAGCCCGTCCCAGCGGGCGTTCACGTCGATCTGCGCCTCCTGGAGGGAGACCGCGATCGCTTCCTCGAAGACGGCCATCCGACCGTAGGCGGCGCCGATCTGACCGATCACCAACGGGGTATCGGGCTCGGTGAGCTTCGGGGCCGACGGGGGCGGCGACGTCGGGCCGCCGCGGCGACGACCCGGCCCGCAGCCGGTCAGCGCGCCGGCTCCCAGGACCCCCGCCCCGAGGCCGCGCACCAGGTCACGTCGCGTGATCGCCATCGTCGTGCTGTTCCCCCTCCGTCCGGCCGCCCCGGGCCGGGATGGTCCTGGTTCAGTCCTTCGGGCCGCCCAGCTGGTCCACGACCGCGTCCGCGACCTCCCGCATGGTCAGGCGACGGTCCATCGACGTCTTCTGGATCCAGCGGAACGCCTCGGGCTCGCTCAGCCCCATGTTGGTCTGCAGCAGGCCCTTGGCCCGGTCCACGCGCTTACGGGTCTCGAACCGCTCCCCCAGATCCGCGATCTCGGACTCCAGCTGGGTGATCTGCTGGTACCGCGAGATGGCGATCTCGATCGCCGGCAGCAGATCCGCGGGGGTGAAGGGCTTGACGACGTACGCCATCGCACCGGCATCACGGGCCCGCTCGACGAGCTCGGCCTGTGAGAAAGCGGTGAGCATCACGACGGGGGCGAGGTTGTCCTCGCCGATCCGCTCGGCGGCGGTGACGCCGTCCATCTGCGGCATCTTGACGTCCATCACCACGATGTCCGGTCGCAGTTCGCGGGCCTTGTCCACCGCAGCCTCGCCGTCACCGACGGCGGCGATCACGTCGAAGCCCGCCTCCGTCAGCGTCTCGACGATGTCCATCCGGATGAGGCTCTCGTCCTCGGCCACCACCGCGGTGCGGCGCGGTGCGTCCGCCTGCGGCAGTGCATCGTCCTGGGCGTCGTCGGGGAGGGAAGTCGTATCGTCTGTCATGTCGCCCTGTGTCTCGAGAAGGGCCTCTCCAGGGGTGTCCAGCACCCACGGGGTCAAGGCCGGTGGTCATCAGCGGTATCCTAATCCAGCCCTCCTGCATGGGGGGTGAGCCGGGTTGGCGGAATGGTAGACGCGGCGCACTCAAAATGCGCTGTCCGCGAGGGCGTGCGGGTTCGAGTCCCGCACCCGGCACCTCGATCGCAGGGCTGTGGCCTGTGCGCACGCAAGTTCTGTGCCCCGGAATAGGCTGAGCTGCACACGGTGTGAGCACGCACTCTTCTGGAGCGCACCCGGACTGACCCCGCAGGCCCCCCAGGTCAGAGACCGCCTCTGCAACCCACCGCGGGCGGTCGCTCCGTGCCCTCCAGCCAGCACACCGGGGCCGCGGGAGAGAGAACGATCATGCCTCAGCTCGCTCTGCACGCCGAGCCGACGCTGCTCGAGGATCTCCGGCCAGCATCGTCGGTCCGGCCGAATCGACCTCCCGGCTGTAGAGCAGATATGCGGATGCGATCTTCCTCTCGACATACCGCGAGCACACGGTGCAGCTGTGCGGGTGCTCGCTGGCTCCCCGGTCCCTCTGTCCACGACATCCCAGGCACTGGACCGGTGCACCACACGCCGGGAAGTGACCTGGCGATCAGCTGCCCGGAGCCCCCTGTGTTGGTGTAATCTTCCCGCAGTACAGAGCAGTACTCAGTCGCGAGAGCGGAGCCCCTGGCAGTGTCATCCAAGAGCCCTGGCCACGTCGCCATCATCGGGGCCGGCATGTCCGGTCTCGCCACGGCTTGGCACCTGCAGGAACGGGGAGTCGAGGTCACCGTGCTGGAGCGGGAGGACGTCGCGGCCGGTTCGTCCTGGGGGAACGCAGGGTGGCTCACGCCCTCGCTGACCCTGCCCCTCAGCGAGCCGTCGGTGCTGAAGTACGGCCTCACGGCGATGCTCGACCCCTCCTCGCCGCTGTACGTCCCGCTGACCGCCGATCCGCAGCTGCTGAGATTCCTGCTCGGCTTCGCGCGCAACTGCACGCCCGGCAGGTGGCGTCGCGCCATGGGGATCTTCACGGAGGTCAACCGGGTCGCCCTGGACGCCTTCGACGAGCTCGACATCGCCGAGCCGACCCACCCCGCACGCCCGTTCCTGGCCGCCTTCGCCACGGAGGAGGACCGGCACGCGATGGTCCGCGAGTTCGACGGGGTCACCCGGTCCGGGGGGACGGTCGAGTACGACCTGCTCAGCGGTGACCAGATGCGCGAGCACGAGCCCGTCCTGGCCGACGGCGTCACCGCGGGCATCGCGCTCCACGGGCAGCGCTTCATCGATCCGCCGCGATACATGGCCTCGCTGGCCGAGGCGGTCGAGACCCGCGGCGGGCAGATCCGGCGCGGCTTCGACGTCGCGGACATCCGGCAGCACGGTGCCGGGGTCGACGTGCTGGATCGGACCGGTGAATCCCTGCGCGCCGATCACGTCGTCATCGCCACCGGAGCATGGCTGGGTCGACTCGCCCGCCGGTTCGGTGTCCGTCAGGTCGTCCAGGCCGGCCGCGGCTACAGCTTCACCGTCCACCCCGAGACGACGATGCCGACCCACCCGCTGTACTTCCCCACCCAGCGGGTCGCCTGCACACCGCTGGGCGACCGCTTCCGCGTCACGGGGATGATGGAGTTCCGTCCCGCGGACGCCCCCTTGGACCCTCGGCGGATCCAGGCGGTCATCGATGCAGTCCGGCCCATGTACCAGGGGATCGATTGGGAGGACCGTCAGGAGGAATGGGTCGGGTCCCGGCCGTGCACCGCCGACGGGCTGCCCCTGGTGGG